>JAFEBC010000940.1 GCA_018266095.1 Deltaproteobacteria bacterium | reverse complement strand
GTCTCGATTCCGTCACCCGAGATCAGCCTCACGCAGCTCGGCTCGACGAGTTCGTCTTCGCCCAGCAACACGACGGTCGTTGGCTACGCGATCGGGCCTGAAATCACTTTGTATAGCGACGCGAACGTCTACTTCTCTGCAATGGCGGGCATCTCGCGTCTGATCGTGACTGTCGAGAGCAAGGACAGCCACTCTGACATCGGCTTTGCGAGCAAGTTCGCCGTTGGAAAGGAGTGGTGGGTGAGCCGAAGTTGGGGACTCGGCGTGTGCGGGCATCTGACCTTCTCGGCCAACCCGGACGGAACGGCCTCGAACGACCCAACGATCTTCAGTTGGGTCTTGGGCGTCTCGTTCTCAGCGACCTTCAACTGACACGTCGCTAATCCAACGGAAAATCCCGCTCCTCCATCGCGTCCTTCAGCGCCTTCAGCAGCGTCGCCGTCGAGTACGGCTTCGGCAGGAACTGCCTCACGCCCACGCTCGCCACGCTCTCGCGCGAATCCCTGCCGCTCGCCGCGATGATCGGCAGCCGCTTGTCCAGCTTCCGCAGCGCCTGGATCGTCGAGAACCCGTCCATGACCGGCATGCTCATGTCCGTGATCACCGCCGCGATGTTCGCTGTCCCGTGCGCCTGCACTTGCGCCAGCGCGTCGGCGCCGTCCGTCGCCGTCAGCACGCGATAGCCGAACGCCTCCAGCATCTGCCGCGCGATGGCCCGGATGGGCGCCTCGTCGTCGACGTCCAGCACGATCTCGCCGTTTCCGCGCGGCAAGTCGGAGACCGGCACGTTCGCGCGCGGAGCAGCCGTGCCCTCGCTCGCAGGGAAATAAAGGTCGAACGTCGTGCCCCGGCCCGGCTCCGTGTCGAGCGTGACCACGCCGTCGTGGCTCTTGACGATCGCGAGCAGGTTCGAGAGGCCGAGGCCCGTGACCTTGCCGACCTCCTTGGTCGTGAAGAAGGGCTCGAAGATGCGGTCGCGCACCTGGGGAGGCATGCCGCTGCCCGTGTCCGACACGCGCAGGTGCACCCAGGTGCCCTGGTGCGCGATCATCGTCTCCTTGTTCATCG
>JAFEBC010000093.1 GCA_018266095.1 Deltaproteobacteria bacterium | reverse complement strand
TCAGGTTCTCGTACCCGATGCGTTGCGCGATCTCGGTGGGCGAGCGGCCCAGCGACTTCACCTTGTCGAGATCGAGATCGACCTGGATCTCGCGCGTGTCACCGCCGGTGAGCCGCACCTCGGCCACGCCTTCCACTTGCTGGATCGACGGCTTCAACTGATCGTCGATGAGCTTGCGCAGCTCCGTCGACTGCATCTTCGCGCCCACCGCGAACGTCAGGATCGGCGCGGCCCCGATGTCGACGCGCGACACCACCGGCGCGTCCGCCTCCTTGGGCAGCTTGCTCACCGCGCCCGACACCTTGTCGCGCACCTCCTGCACCGCGCGATCGAGGCTCTCGGTCAGCTTGAACTGCACGATGACCTGCCCCGCGTTCTCGCGCGAGTAGCTGTGCAGCTTGTCGATGCCCGCGATGCCCGCGACCGCGTCCTCGATGGGCTTGACGACCTGCGTCTCGATCTCGCCCGGGCCCGCGCCCTTGTAGACCGTGGTCACGACCACGACCGGGAAGGTCACGTCGGGGAAGAGATCCGTACCCAAGCTCTTGAAGCCCATCACGCCCAGCACGATGAGGCAGAGCGCCATCATGCTGGTGAAGACGGGCCGCCGGATGGCGACGTCGGAGAGAGTCATGGCTACTTCACCGTCACTTTCGCGCCGTCGGTCAGGTCCACCGCGGGGTTGTCGATCACCTTGATCACCGGCTCGGGCGCGCGCAGCACGATCTGCTGGGCGCCGCGCTCGAGCACCGTCACCGCCACCTTGCGCACCTCGCCCTTCTCGACGACGAACACGTGGTCACCGCCCGTCGACGCCAGCGCGGTCGAGGGCACCGAGAGCGCCACTTCATCCTTGCCCAGCGCGAGCCGCGCGCGCGCCAGCGTGTGCGCCGTGAAGCGCCCGTCCTTGTTCGGCACCGAGACCTCGACCGGGATGCGCCGCGTCTGCGGATCGGCAGAGGGCACGATCGTCTTCACCGTCGCCAGGTCCGTCGAGACGCCGTTGGTCACCGCCTCGATGTGCACCTTCGAGCCCAGCTTGATGAGCGAGCGCGCCGACTCCGGCACCGCCACCTTCAGCGTCAGCGGATCGAGCTGCTCGATCGTGAACATCGCCGCGCCCGGCTGCACGGTCGCGCCGATCTGATCCGGCGCCGACACCACCACGCCCGAGAACGGCGCCTTGAGGTCATGCCGCCGCCGCGCCGCGCGGGCCTGCGCGAGCTGCGCCTTGGCCGCCAGCACTTGCGCCGCCGCTGCCTTGGCCTGGCCCGTCGCCGAGTTCTTCTGCCACTCGGAGACGCTGCCCGACTTGGACAGCTCCGTCTGCCGCGAGTCCGTGTCCGCAGCGACCGCCGCCTGCGCCTCGGCCGCCTGCACCGCCGCCTGCGCCTGCGCGACCTGCGCGTCCGCGATCTCCGGATCGAGCTGCGCGATGACCTGGCCCTCGTTCACCAGCACGCCCTTCTTGACCGAGATACGGTACAGCCGCCCGCCCACCTCGAACCCCAGCGCGAGCTGCTTGGCCGGCTCCAGCGAGCCCGTCACTTCCTCGCGCGCCTGCGAGTTCACCGGCTTGGCCTCGGTGAGCTGCACCGTGGTGGGCGCCGACTGCTGCTGCGCGGGCGCCTTCACGGCCGCGGGCTTCTGCGCCTCTGCGTGCGCGGCGAGCGCGACGACCACCGCGGCGACGAGCGAGGTTCCGACTGCGGTGGCGATGAAGGCGTTCTTGCGAGTGCGAGTCACGGCGATCTCCTGGTCCAGACTGCGGTTGCGAATCCGATTTCCTTCGATCTCATCTGCGGGCTAGCGAGCAGCCCTGCGAGCACCCGACGTCGCCCGCACCGGCTTCTTTCGCGGCTTCTGCGTGCGCCCTGTCGGGAGCGGCAGCTTGTCGCGCCCCAGCGGGTGCAGATCCGGCGGCACTTGCAGACCCTGTGCCGCGCCGCGATCCGTCCAGCCCTCGCGCATCAACATCTGCAGCGACTGCGCCCACTCGCGCATGTCCGGCTTCTGCGTCATGCGGTTCATGCGCAGCGCCACGCGCGTGTACGTCCCGACGATCATCGAGCCGAACACCTCAGGCGGGATGTCGGTCCGGCACGCGCCCGCGCTCTGGTAGTGCTTCACGTCGCTGGCGATGCGGTCCTCTTCCGAGTCCATCATCTTCCACGCGACCCCTTCGAACTCCGTGCCCTGCGTGCCGGTGAACAGCACGTTCACCACGTCGCGGTACTCCCACATCAGCTCCAGCACCTTGAGGTCGGCCTCCAGGTCCAGCTCGGCCATCTTCAAGAAGCGCTGCGTCCGCTCCGCCACGTCCTTCGAGGTGACCGAGCCCTCGTTGGCGTGGAAGTCGCGCACCTTCATCAGGCGCTCGCTCGAACACGACCCCATCGCGCTCTCGAAGCGGCTCACCAGCTCGCCGAACAGCGCTTCCTTGCTGGGAAAGTGCAGGTAGAACGACCCCTTCGACACCCCGCACGCAGCCGTCACGTCCTCGATGCGCGCCCCGCGCAGCCCCTTCTTGGCGAACTCCACGCGCGCGGCCGCCACCAGGGCTTCCTTGGCATGTGGGTCAGCGGGACGGGCCATGGTGCGACTCCTTCAAGACACTTGGGACGGTGAAGACGAGACCGGGGAGAGCGAGGCTGTGCGAGTTCCCCCTTGCACGACGCTGGCCAATGGATGACCCACGGGTCAGAAACGATTCGCCCTTTTTGACCGGCGAGTCAGAAACGCGCAAGTGAATCGCACAAGCGGCTGGAATCAGGCCGGTTCCAGACCGCGGCGGCCCGTCGCAGGCAGGTCTACGCAGCGCCTCTGGACCCACCTCGGCCGCCGACGAACCCCCGACAACTGCCGGGCCGCCGACAGGGCAGGGCGATGGTTGTCAGCGGCAAGCATCAACCTGTGAACGGTTGAACTCACAACAGCAACTGCAACTGCTTCACAGGAAGGAAAGAAGGAAGGGCTTGGGTACAGGTTCAAGGTTGAGAACCCCTCCCTCCTTGCAAATGCATTTGTTTGGTGTTCGGTCAGCCCACTCGCGGCGGGCGCTGCCGGATCAGGCCCTCTTGCGCCACGGTCGCGACCAAGCGTCCATCGCGCGTGAACACCCGCCCGCGCACGAGGCCACGAGCACCGTGCGCCGCGGGGCTCTCCATCGCGTACAGGAGCCACTCGTCGCAGCGGAACTGCTGGTGGAACCAGATGACGTGGTCGATCGACGCCACTTGCATTCCGGGCGTCAGCCACGACACTCCGTGCGGCAGGAGCGAGGTGGTCACGAACGAGAAGTCGGACGCATAGGTAAACAAATACCGATGCAGCGCGGGGTCGTCCGGCAACTGTCCAGTGGCCTTCACCCACACCAGCCGCGTCGCCGCGCGCTTCTGCGGCGCCCCCGGATCGCCCTCGGCATCATCCGCGGCGCGCAGCTCGAACGGCCGCTCGGCCTTGGTCCGCTCGCGCATGCCTTTCGGTAACCGATCGACGTGCTTGAGCAGCCGCTCCTGCTCGGTGGACAGCGACTCCGGCGGCGGGGCAGCGGGCATCACGTCCTGGTGCTCGAGGCCCGCCTCGTCGATCTGGAACGAGGACGACAGGTTGAAGATGGGCCGCCCGTTCTGGATGGCCACCACGCGGCGCGTGGTGAACGACGTGCCGTCGCGGATGCGGTCGACGTTGTAGAGCACGGGCCGCGTGACGTCGCCGGGCCGCAGGAAGTACGCGTGCAGCGAGTGCACGTGGCGATCGGCCGGCACCGTCTGCGCGGCGGCCGAGAGCGCCTGGCCCAAGACCTGCCCGCCGAAGACCTGGCCCCAGCCGAGGTCCTGGCTCTGTCCGCGGAAGACGTTCTCCTCGATGCGCTCGAGGGCCAAGAGGCGGACGAGGTCGTCGAGGGGGGAGGGCATGCGGGGAGGATAGCAGAGCACCCGCTGACCGATGCCGCGCGGCCTCACCTCGGGCACACTTGACCCATGATCGCCCTCGCCCTCGCGCTCCTGCTTGCCGACGCCACAACCACGACTTCCAGCGCCGCCGCGCCCGCGAACACCAACGCGAACGCCAACGCCAACGCCAACGCAAACGCCAACGCAAACGCCAACGCAAACGCCAACGCGAACGCCGACGCCAACGCCAACGCCGCCGCAAACGCCAACGCCCCCGCATCCGCGCCGAAATCGCTGAAGTCCCTCACCCCCGCCGAGCGCGCCGCCCTCCCTCACGCCGACCTCGACGCCCTCCTGCGCGCCACGCCGCTCTCCGACTTCATGGATCTCGCGCACGACGCCGTCGCGCACCTCGGCGTCTACACCGTGGACATCACCATGCAGGAGCGCGTGAACGGCGACCTCCTCGACGCCAACATCGTCCACGCCACCGTGCGCACCAAGCCGATGGCCGTGATCCTCCGCTACATCGACGGACCCGCGAAGGGCCGCACCTGCTTCTACGACGAGACCGTGCGCAAGTCCGAGCTGCGCGCGCGGGAGACCGGCCTCAAGGGCCTCGTCGGCGCCATCTGGCTCGACATGAACGGCTCGCTCGCGCACGGCGACTCGAACCACAACATCAACGAGACCGGCTACGGCCCGACCATGCAGAAGCTCGACCACGACTACGAGGCGTCCGCGCCCTTCGGCGGCGAGCAGCGCCTGGACGAGGGCCTCGACGCGAGCGGGCACTTCTGCATGAAGCTCACCGCGCCGTCGAAGGCGAAGGACCTCTACGCCGACCAGACGCACCTCTGCTTCGACCCGCTGCAGGGGCTGCCGTCGAGCATCGAGGTGTTCCGCAAAGGGCAGCTCGCCGAGCGGTTCTCGTGGGCCAAGCTCAAGACGAACGTGACGGGCAAGGACGGCGAGCTCACGCTCGAAGCCGCGGGCCTGTAGCCAGCAGCTTCACCGTCAGCCCCATGTCGATCGCGCGGCGACCGTGCAGGCCCTAGGTCTGTCAGGCCATCGGGGCCTGTCCGTCCTTCGCCGGACAGAGTGAAAACGCCAGCGTTTCCAGCGCCATCCGCGTGACGATCAGGTCACGAATTGTTCGTTCGTTGACAGAGACGTTTGTCTCGTGCACGCTGACTTTAGTCTTACACGCCCACACCCCCACACACGCTCGGAGCACGACAATGAAGACCATCCTCTTTGGAGCCGCGTTCGCTGCCCTCCTCGCCACCTCTGCCTCGGCCGCCGGCGCCGATCGCATCGAGATCTTCCCCACCGCCAACGGCCAGCACGCGTGGCGCCTCGTCGCGGCCAACAACGAGAAGCTCTGCGTCTCCGAGACGTACAAGGGCGGCGCGAAGGCGATGCTCGACACCGCCAACGCCGCGAAGGCGACCGGCAACTTCGCCGCGAACTACAAGGGCATCATGAACGGCAAGGCCGCGAGCTGGCACCTCATCGCCGCGAACAAGAAGGACATCCTCTGCACCGGCGAGGCGTACACGAGCCAGGCCAAGGCCGAGGCCGGGATGAAGGCCGCGCAGAAGGCGTTCAAGGCGGCCGGCATCATCACGGTGAACAAGTAATTCGAAGCGCGCACTATCGAAGCGCGAACTGGTGCGAAGGGCGGGTCCGGGAGGGCTCGCCCTTTTGCTTCGACGGCATGATCGCAGCTTGATGGATTCCACGCCTATTGGACTCTTGCCGCCCACTCCTGTTGGTTGGCCGGAGGCGCATCGCACGCTGCAGGCTCGGGGCTCAAACGCGTGCCTTGCATCCTAAGACCACAGTGGTAAAATCTGCTGTCGGTTGGACTTGCGAGTGGGGAGGGCGCCAGTGAGACAAGCGATCCGATATATCGTGCTGCTAGTCGGAGTAGTGTTGGGTTCCTGCGCGGGGAACGGAGGAGCAGCGTACTCTCCGGATGGGCCTGCTACGGGTGGAAGGGGGGGCGATTTCGTAGTCAATGTCATCGAGTTCAAGCAGCAATACCCAAGTGCACGTCAGGCCTGTACTACGCAGATGGGCTATTGCTTCATGGCACAATACGGCCCCCCGGGCGGTCCTTGTGCCTGTCCAACCGGTCAAGGGCCCGTGTACGGAGTCATTTACCAATTCTAGAGGGGAGCGAGCGAACATGAATCGTCTTGTTGCAGGCACAGTCGGGTTGGCTTTGGTAGCATTGTTTGAGGCGTGCGCGGGCGCGGGTGGTGCCGCTACATCAGGTAGTGGTACGGCTACCGGCGGCCCCGGTGGGAATGTAAGCATCAACGCGGATGCGAATGCGAACATCAACTCCCCTGGTGCGAGTGGCAACTCGAAGGCAGGGAAACAAGACGCCGGCAACTAGAACTGTGCCTTGAGCGGCCGAGTTCCGACCGTTCAAGGTGATGCCGCGCTTCCGCTGCAGTTGCTACTTCTTCTGCGCCGCCTGCACCTCCGGCCCATACGTGTCCGGATGTCCCTTGCAGTCCTCCCGGCACCCCGTGAGCCCGCCCGAATCCTGGAGGCACATCCGCTCGCAGCGATTGGCCGCGGCCGCGAACTGCGCCTGCTCCTTCTCGAACGAGAACGCGAGCAGCGCGAACACCGCGCCCACCAGCACGCCCACCACCGCCAGCCCGATCGCGATCCACTTCAGCGCGCGCTTCATGCTCTCGATCGTCCCTCGCTGAATCACGAGAGTCAACGCGTAGGCCTCGCGCGCACCCCCGCGCATCCCCTGCCGCGCTCGCGCTGAACGCCGTCGCGACCCGCGCCCGCTCGCGCGCTGTGAAGCCGTTCACACCTCCGCATCCACCACTTGTCCGACGGCGTGACCTTCCGCACGCCCGTGTGCGCCGGTTCACACGGCGTGCGTCTCCGCGTGACCTACATCACTCGCCGCGAGCCGCACTTCCTCTCACCCATCGCGAGCGAACATGACCCGCCTTGCCTCCGTCCTGCTCCTCCTCTCCGTCGCCGCTTGCGGCGGCCAGTCGTACAACCTCCTCGCCTTCACGCCCGAGCCCGCGGGCGCGAACTGCCCGGACGGCGGCCTCGCCATCTTGAGCGGCGTCGACACGAACGCCGACGGCACGCTGCAGACGAGCGAGGTGAACGCGAGCGCCACGCGCTACCTCTGCAACGGCGCGAGCGGCACCATCGGCACCTCGGGAGACGCGGGTCCGAACGGCGGCCTGACGCTCGTCCGCGTCTCCACCGAGCTCCCGGGCCTGCACTGCCCGTTCGGCGGCGAGAAGGTGGACCTCGGCGTCGACACGAACGGCGACGGCGTCCTGCAGACGAGCGAGGTGACGCAGACCCTCTACTCCTGCCTCGTGGACGCCGCGCAGCTCGGCGTGCACATCGGTGACGTCACGCTCGACTCGCAGTCCGACGTGGCGCTCCTCGAGAACGCGCGGCTGCAGCTCGGCAAGATCCACGTCACCAAGTCGTTCACGGGCGCGCTCGAGCTCGATCGGATGGTCGCGGTCACCGGGGCCATCGACGTCGCCAGCGGGTCCGGGCTCGCGTCGATCTCCATGCCGCTCGTGACCTCGCTGCTCGACCTCGACGTGAACTCGACCGGCCTCGTTGCGCTCTCCTTGCCCAAGCTCGACACCATCTCGCGCCTGAACATCCCCAACGGAAACGGGCTCTCGCTCATCGACCTCTCGTCGCTGACCAAGGTGGCGAGCGAGTTCACGCTGGTGACGCACGGCCACACGCACCTGCGCATGCCCGTGCTGCACGACGCCGGGGTGATGGCGCTCGAGGGCGAGGGCCTGGAGGAGCTGGCGGCGCCCGCGCTGGTGGCCGTCGATCACTTCCACATCTTCCAGACGTCGTTGACCGCGCTGTCCCTGCCTCGGCTGGAGACGGCCCAGGACGTGCTGGTGCAGCAGAACGCGCTGATCACCGACGTGGCCCTGCCCGCGCTGCATGACGTGACGGAGATGCTGGCCGCGTACGACAACCCGCTGCTGTCGGACTGCGGGATGTCGGCCGCCTGGCTGCGCCTCGAGGGGAAGCCTCCGATCAGCGCGATGTACCGCAACGTCGCTTGCCCGCTGGCCCTGCGCTGCGGCCTCATGGACCTCCCGGCGATCGCGCCGGATCGCGCGGTGGCGTGCGCGGAGGCGGTCTCGTGGGAGGACGCCGAGGCCGACTGCCAGCAGGTGGTGCCGGGCGGACATCTGATGTTCTTCAGGAGCGACGCCGAGGTGCAGGCGGCCCGCGAC
>JAFEBC010000939.1 GCA_018266095.1 Deltaproteobacteria bacterium | reverse complement strand
GTGCACACCGTCGACACGCACACGGGGTTCGCGCTGCAGCGCCCGTGCCGCCTGCGCGCAGGGCTCGTGCAGGACGCGGAGCCGGAGCGGACGCGCGTGGCGCGCGCGTGCGAGCGGCCGCTGGTGCTGGCGCTGGCGATCCTGTTCCACGACCTCGGCAAGGGCCTGGGCGGCGATCACTCGCAGCGCGGCGTGGAGCTCGTGCGCGCGTACGCGGCGCGGCTGGGCCTGGATCCCGGCGACGCGGCCGACGTGGAGTGGATGGTCAAGGACCATCTCGTGATGAGCCTGATGTCGCAGCGGCGCGACCTCGAGGACGAGGCCATGATCCGCGAGTTCGCGGCCACCGCGCGCACGGTCGAGCGGCTGGAGATGCTCTACGTGCTCACCTACGTCGACATGGCGTCGGTGTCCGCGGAGAACTGGACGCAGTGGAAGGCCGGGCTCTTGTTCCTCCTGACCGACAAGGCGCGCGCGACCCTGCGCGGCGAGGGGCCGGCGGCGCTCGACGACACCGAGCACGCGAAGTCGCTGACGGCGCGGCGGGAGCGGCTGGCGGCCGCGGTGACGGACCTGCTGCGCGAGGAGGCCCGCAAGGCGCCGGCGAGCGATGAGGCCTCCTTGAGCCTGGGACGCCGCGCGGCCGAGCTGTCGGCGGCCTTCGCGGGCGGCGCGCCCGAGCGCTATCTGGCCGTGGTGCGCAGCGCCGATGCCGCGCGGCACCTGAAGCTGTGGCTCAGCGCCAAGGAGTCGGGCTTCGCGGCCGAATTGGTCCACGCGCCCACCGGCGGCTCGGTGCTCACGCTCGTCGCCAGCGACCAGCCGGGCCTGCTCGCGCTCTTCTCGGCGGCGCTCGCGGCCAGCGGCATCGACGTCCTCGCGGCCGAGGTCAACTCGTTCGACGACGGCATGGCCGTGGACCTCTTCTCGGTGCGCGAGCCGGGCGGCGGCGCGGTCGATCGCGGCCGCTGGGAGCTGGCGCGCGCGGACCTCTCCCGCCTGCTCAACGGCGCCGAATCGCCGAGCGCGCTGGTGCAACGCAAGCTGCGCCGCGCGACGTGGGCCCAGAGCACCGCGCCCGCCGTGGCCACCAAGGTGCGCATCGACAACCTGTCGTCCCTGCGCTGCACGGTGGTCGACGTGTCCGCGCAGGATCGGCCGGGCCTCCTGCACGCCATCGCGCAGGCCCTGCACGCAGCCGAGGTGTCGATCGAGCTCGCCCGCGTGGCCACCGAGGGCAACAAGGCCATCGACGCCTTCTACCTGCGCGACCTGCGCCACGATGGGGCCAAGCTCACCGATCCTGCGCGCCTCGTCGAGCTGGAGGCGGCCGTGCGCGCCGCCATCGATTCGCTCCCGCTCGCCTGACGATCTGCCGGTGCGTTCGCTCGCCTGACAACCCGCCGAAGACGGACCCCAATGAGCTCCCGCGTCTGATCGTTGACGTTCCCGAGAGGAGAAGCGGCCCGCGGCGCAACTTTTTCGCCTCGGTGTGCGTTTTCTGGCGCGCGACACCGACCCGCGTATCGTAGCGCTCGTGTCGAAGACCGCGCCCATCCAGCCGATCGACCCGCGCTTCCCGCAGCCGCGGCACATCCAGCGCG
>JAFEBC010000938.1 GCA_018266095.1 Deltaproteobacteria bacterium | reverse complement strand
GGCCTGGTTGACGCTCCAGTGCGGCGCGGTGGTGAAGCCGCCGAAGTTGCACGCGCCGGGGACCACCTTGATGGACGCGGGCGCGAAGGTGGACTGTCCCGCCGCCTTCTCGCCGTTGACGCTGTTGCCGTGGCGGACATCGTAGGCGGTGAGCGGGCCCGCGGGCAGCGCATAGCGGGTGTGCAGGCCGGCGCTGTCCTGCGCGTACAGTTGGGCGTAGATCGAGGTGGCCGGCGCGACGCAGCTCGTGGCCACGGTCAGGGACACGAGTCCGTCGTCGAGGAACGCAGCGTCCACGGCGCCGCCGTAGGAGTTGCTGGAGCCCGGCCGGCGGAGGTCGACCCCTTCGGTGACCGTGTTGTCGGTGACGTGGACGATCAGGTGCGCGAGACCGCCCTGCTCCACCGTCGTCTCCTGGAACTGCGGCGCGATGAGGTCGGGGAAGGTGCAGGTGCTCGCGGGCGCGTCCAAGATGGCCACCGGGAGGCCGGCCGGGCCGAAGTAGCCGCTGGTCTGGATGGTGAGCTGACCGAAGGGCTGGTTGCTGCTGTAGTAGTAGGTCGTGCCCGAGGGGCCGCCAAGGCTGAAGTTCAAGGCCATCCCCGGTCCGCCGAGGCAGGTGTAGGGGATGTCGAAGTCGAGGCCGTCGGGGGCTCTGTCGGTGGGCAGGTTGTAGTAGTAGCGCGCGAGCTCGTCGTTGCCGGTGATGAAGCTCGCCACGCCGTCGGTGATCTGGCCGCTCACCGGGATGTGGACATGCGCGGAGTCGCTTGTGACGTTGGAGAAGACGACCGGCCCGGTGATCAAGGGGTATCCGGCCGGCACGACGTAGACCATCGCGGTGCCGGTGAAGCCGCTGTCGAGGTCGGTGAGGGTCACGGCGGCTGAGCCGCTCTGCAGGCCGGTGACGAGGCCCTGCGGCGTCACGCTGAAGGTCGCGTCGGGGGTGGCGAAGGTCGCGTGGGCGGTGCGGTCGACGAGCGCGCCGTCGCTGTAGAGCGCGTACGCCGCGAGCTGCAGCGTGCCGCCGACGGCCAGCAAGGGCGGCGCGGGCTGCGCGACGAGGGCGACGACCGCGGGCGGGCCCACTTGGATGGTGCCGAGCGCGACGTCGGTGCCGCGCGTGGCGTGGACGAACGCGGTGCCCTGCGTGGTGGCCGTGAAGGCGCCGCCTGCGGTGAGCGCGTTGGTGCTGGTGGTCGCGAACGTGGTCTGCGCGGTGACGTTCACGAGCGTGCCGTCCGAGTACAGGTCGAACGTCTGGAAGGCGAACTGGCCGCCGACGGGCACGCTGCGGAGCTGGGGCGAGAGCAGGAAGCCGACCTTGGCGCGATCGAGGACGTGCAGGTCGAGGTGACCGGACGCCTCGCCGCAATCGACAGTGAGCGTGGTGTCGCCGACGCCGGTGGCCGTGACGGTGCCGAACCGGTCAACCGTGGCGGGGCCAGCGTTGACGCTCCAGAATGGATTGCTGCAAGGCCCGACGGTGCCGTTGCTCAGCGACTGGAAGGCGCTGAAGGTGGCCTGCGTGCCGAGCTGCAGCGTGGCGTTGCCGACGATGACGACCGCCTGCGTGGTCACCTCGATGACGTTGAGCCTGGCCTCGGCGGAGAGGTCGTCCCGCTGGTAGTGCACGGTGGTGCCTCCCGACGTGTTGGCCTGGAAGACGCCGCCGCCCAAGGAGTCGACGTTCTCGTCGTCGACGAACCAGGTGCCCTCGCTCGGGTCGAGGAGCGCCGCGTGGCCGTCGTCGTAGACGCCGTAGGCCTGGAAGGTCGCGCGCGCGCCCGCGGGGATTTCGAGAGACTTGGGCGCGATGACGAGGTCGATGAGCTGCGCGTCGGCGGCGTCGATCGCGAAGGTCGCGGAGAGGCTGGCGCTGGCGAG
>JAFEBC010000937.1 GCA_018266095.1 Deltaproteobacteria bacterium | reverse complement strand
GGGCCTCGTCGACGCGCACGTGCACGTGAACGAGCCGGGCCGCACCGAGTGGGAGGGCTTTGTCACCGCCACGCGCGCGGCGGCCGCAGGCGGCATCACCTCCATCGTGGACATGCCGCTCAACTGCATCCCCGTGACCACCACGCGCGAGGCGCTGCGCATCAAGCGGGACGCGATCGGCGGCCTGTTGCGCGTGGACGTGGCGTTCTGGGGCGGCGTGATTCCCGGAAATGCAGGCGAGCTCGACGGGTTGGTCGACGACGGCATCGCTGGCGCGAAGTGCTTCCTCGTGCACTCGGGCATCGATGAGTTTCCCAATGCAACCGAGGCGGATCTGCGGCTGGCCATGCCCATCCTCGCGCGCCGCGGCGTGCCGCTCCTGGTACACGCAGAGCTCGGTGAGCACCTGGTGCCGCCGCCTGCGGTGCCGCCCTCGAAGTACGCAGCGTGGCTCGATTCGCGCCCGCGCGCTGCGGAGGACGAAGCGATCCGGTTCATCCTGAAGCTCGCGCGCGAGACCGGCTGCCGCGTGCACATCGTGCACCTCTCGTCCTCCGATGCGCTGCCGATCGTGGCGCAGGCCAAAGCCGACGGCGTGCGCGCGAGCGCCGAGACGTGTCCGCACTATCTGACGCTCGCCGCAGAGGACGTTCCGGACGGCCACACCGAGTACAAGTGCGCCCCGCCCATCCGCGAGCGCGAGAACCGCGAGAAGCTCTGGGCCGCGCTGGGAGCGGGCGTGCTCGATTTCGTGGTCAGCGATCACTCGCCGTGCACGCCGCACTTGAAGCATCTCGAGTCCGGCGACTTCACGCAGGCGTGGGGCGGAATCTCCTCCGTGCAGCTCGGGCTGCCCTTGGTGTGGACGGGCGCACACGCGCGCGGCATCGAGCTGCCCACCGTCGTGCGCTGGATGAGCGAGCGCACAGCGGCCTTCGCAGGCCTCGCGCAGAAGGGATCGATCGCGCCCGGCAAGGACGCCGACCTCGTCGTCTTCGATCCGCACGCCGAGTTCGTGGTGCGCGAAGAGCTCATCCAGCACCGGCACAAATTGAACCCCTACCTCGGGCGCACGCTGCGCGGCGTGGTGCGCGAGACCATCCTGCGCGGCGAGACCGTCTTCGCAGACGGCGCGTTCCCCGGCGACAACCGCGGCGCGTTCCTGCGCCCTGCCCTCTCTCACTGACACCCCGAGCACACGACATGGCCAACTTCGACCACCTGATCGATCTCGCCGCCGAAGCCCTCGGCGGCAAGGCGCTGCACGCGAGCGACGAGTTCTTCGCTCCCAAGGAGAACCTCCTCAAGCCGGGCCGCGGCGAGTTCATCGTCGGCAAGTACACGCCGTACGGGAAGTGGATGGACGGCTGGGAGTCGCGCCGCAAGCGCGTGCCCGGCTACGACTGGTGCATCATCAAGCTCGGCCTGCCCGGCAAGATCCGCGGCATCGACGTCGACACCAATCACTTCACCGGGAACTTCCCCGAGTTCGCCTCGCTCGACGCCATCGAGGCGCCCGCGGACTCGACGCACGAATCGCTGCGCGACGCGAAGTGGACCTCGCTCGTGCCGATCAGCAAGCTGCAGGGCGGCTCGCGCAACCTCTTCGCCGTGCACAGCGAGGCGCGCTTCACGCACGTGCGCCTCAACATCCACCCCGACGGCGGCGTGGCGCGCCTGCGCGTGCACGGCGTGGTGCTGCCGGATTGGCCGAACGCGGGCACGGACAACGGGCACTTCAACCTGTCCGCGCTGGAGAACGGCGCGGTGGTGGTGGCCGCGAACGACATGTTCTTCGGCCACATGAACAACCTCATCATGCCGGGCGATCCGGCGACGATGGGCGATGGCTGGGAGACGCGGCGCAAGCGCGGGCCGGGCAACGATTGGATCGTGGTGAAGCTCGCGGAGCCAGGGTACGTGCGGCGCGTGATCGTCGACACCATGCACTTCAAGGGGAACTATCCCGAGGGCTTCTCGCTCGAGGGCGCGGTGCTGCCGGACGACACGCCGACAGAGTACTTCTCGAGCCGCGCGGTGCAGTGGGTGGAGATCCTCGGGCTCACGCGGCTGCATCCGGACACGTGTCACGACTTCCGCCACGGGCTGAACGCGGTGGAGACGGTGTTCACGCACGTGCGGCTCTCGATCTTCCCCGACGGCGGCGTGGCGCGCCTGCGCGTGCTGGGGACGCTGCCGTG
>JAFEBC010000936.1 GCA_018266095.1 Deltaproteobacteria bacterium | reverse complement strand
TTCCCCGCGGGCGTCGCGTACAAGGTCTCGCTCGACACCACCGCGCCGGTGAAGGTCGGCATCGAAGAGATCGTGTTCACGCTGCTCGAGGCCATCGGCCTCGTCGTGCTCGTCGTCTTCATCTTCCTGCAAAGCTGGCGCGCCACGCTCATCCCGCTGCTCACCGTGCCCGTGTCGCTCATCGGCGCGTTCGCCATCTTCCCCGCGCTCGGCTTCTCGGTGAACACGCTCTCGCTCTTCGGACTCGTGCTCGCGATCGGCCTCGTGGTCGACGACGCGATCGTGGTCGTCGAGGCCGTCGAGCATCACATCGAGCACGGCATGTCGCCGCGCGAGGCCACGCTGCAAGCGATGCGCGAAGTCTCCGGCCCCGTGGTCGCCATCGCGCTCATCCTCGCGGCCGTGTTCATCCCCGTCGCGTTCATGAGCGGCATCACCGGCCGCCTCTATCAGCAGTTCGCGCTGACGATCGCGGTGTCCGTGCTCATCTCCGCCTTCAACGCGCTCACGCTCTCGCCCGCGCTCAGCGCCATCCTCCTGCGTCCACGCGGCGCACCGAAGGGCATGTTCGGCCGCCTCGGCGCCGGCTTCAACCGCTGGTTCGGCCGCGCCACCGACGGCTACATCTCGGTGAACCGCCACCTCATTCGCAAGCTCGCCATCCCGCTCATCCTGCTCGCGGGCGTCACCGGCTTCGCGGGCCTCCTCGGCAAGAAGCTCCCCGCGGGCTTCGTGCCCGACGAAGATCAGGGCTACGCCATCTACGGCGCGCAGTTGCCCGACGGCGCCTCGCTCCAGCGCACCAAGGCCGTCTACGCGCAGATCGACGAGATCCTCGCGCACCAGGAGGGCATCCGCACCTACAACGGCGTCGCGGGCTTCAGCTTCTTCACGCGCACGGCCGCGAGCTACACCGGCACCGGCTTCGTCGGACTCGAGCCGTGGGACGAGCGCAAGCTCACCGCGCCCGAGATCGTGCGCAGCCTGAACGCGCAGTTCTCCAAGATCCCCGAGGCGCGCGTGTTCGCCGTGTCGCCGCCCGCCATCCCCGGCATCAGCGCGGCCGGCGGCTTCTCGATGATGATCCAGGACAAGAGCGGCGGCTCGTACGAATATCTCGTGGCGAACGTGATGAAGTTCATCGCCGAGGCGCGCAAGCGGCCCGAGCTCGAGAACGTGCGGCCCAACATGTCGCCCGCCGTGCCGCAGATCTTCGCCGAGGTCGACAAGGAGAAGGCGATGAAGGAGGGCGTCGCCGTCTCGCAGATCTACGAGGCGCTGCAGACGTTCCTCGGCGGCAGCTACGTGAACGACTTCTCGCGCTTCGGCCGCCAGTGGCGCGTGTTCGTGCAGGCCGAGCCGAGCTTCCGCACCACGCCCGACGATCTCGGCAAGTTCTACGTGCGCAACAACAAGAACGAGATGGTGCCGCTCAGCTCGTTCGTGCACGCGCGCATGACGGCGGGCCCCGAGTACGCGGTGCGCTTCAATCTCTATCGCTCCGTCGAGATCCTCGGCAGCAACACGCTCGGCTACAGCTCGGGCCAGGCGCTCGACGCGCTCGAAGAGACGGCGGCCAAGACGCTCCCTCCCGACATGGGCATCTCGTGGAACGCGCTCTCCTACCAGGAGAAGGTCGCGAGCGGCTCGTCGACGCGCGTGCTCGGCCTCTCGCTCATCTTCGTGTTCCTCATCCTCGCGGCGCTCTACGAGAGCTGGTCCTTGCCGTTCAGCGTGCTGCTCTCGGTGCCGGTCGCCGTGCTCGGCGCGTTCGTGGGCCTGATGGCGCGCAAGTTCGACAACAACGTGTACGCGCAGATCGGCCTCGTGATGCTCGTCGGCCTCACGGCGAAGAACGCGATCCTCATCGTCGAGTTCGCGAAGGATCAATTGGAGAAGGGCAAGCCCGTGGTCGAGGCCGCGCTCGAGGGCGCCAAACTGCGCCTGCGGCCGATCTTGATGACGAGCTTCGCGTTCATCTTCGGCTGTCTGCCGCTGTGGACCGCGACGGGCGCGGGTGCGGCGGC
>JAFEBC010000935.1 GCA_018266095.1 Deltaproteobacteria bacterium | reverse complement strand
GGCAAGAGCAAGTACGGGTTCAATCGCACCGTGAAGGTCGTGCTCGATCTGATGGTGGTGAAGTTCCTGGCCAGCTTCTCGACCAAGCCCATCTACGTGTTCGGCGGCTTCGGCGTCATGAGCCTCGTGGGCGCGTTCGCGGCGTTCGCGCTGGCGCTCTACTTCAAGCTCACGGGCCAGAAGGACTTCGTCCAGACGCCGCTGCCCTTGGTGACGGTGATGTTCACGCTGGTGGGCGCGCTGTCGCTCCTCATGGGCCTCTTGGCCGAGCTCGTCATCCGCACCTATTACGAATCGCAGGGCAAGCGTCCGTACCTCGTCGCCGAGGAGTTGGGCACGCCCCGCGAGGAGCCGCGCCCCCGGGCGCTGCGCGGGTAACCAGCCATGTGCGGGCTCACGGGCGAGGTTCGATTCGATCGCGCGCCGGATGCGCAGGCCGTGCGACGCGCCAGCGACGCCATCGCGCACCGCGGGCCTGACGCCGAGGGCTTCTTCACCGAAGGCCCTGCAGCGTTCGGGCACCGGCGGCTGTCGATCCTCGACATCGCGGGCGGCGTGCAGCCGATGATCGAGAACGGCGTGGTGCTGATCTTCAACGGTCAGATCTACCGCCACGAAGCGCTGCGCGAGGAGCTGCGCCAGAAGGGTCACACCTTCCGCACGCGATCGGACACCGAGGTGGTGCTGCGCGCGTTCCTCGAGTGGGGCGAGGACTTCGCGAGCCATCTGGACGGCATGTTCGCGCTGGCGCTCTGGGAACCGTGGCGCGAGCGCCTGGTGCTGGCGCGCGACCGCGTGGGCAAGAAGCCGCTGTACTACGCGCTGTTCAATCACGGAGCGTCCGCGGGCGCAGATCCAGTCGACGACGGCGCCACACGCGCGGCCTCGCAGGTCGTGTTCGCGAGCGAGTTGAAGGCTCTGTTCGCGCGCGGCGACGTGCCCAAGGATCTCGACGAGACGGCCTTCGTCCAGTACCTCGCGGCCGAGAGCGTGCCCGGCTCGCGCTCGATCCTGCGCGGCGTGCACAAGCTCCCCGCGGCGCACGTTGCCGTGTTCGATCGCACCGGCTTCCGCGTGCGGCGCTATTGGGAATTGCCGGCGCCGAGCGCCGAAGCGAGGGCGCACTCCTCTCACGCGCACGATTCGCACTTGCCATCGGGCGAGCTGTACGAGGCCGGCCAGAAGCTGCTCTCGCTCCTCGACGGCGCCGTCGCGCGCAGGCTCGTCGCCGATGTGCCCGTGGGCGTGTTCCTCTCGGGCGGCATCGACAGCTCGACGCTCTCGGCGCTGGCCGCGCGGCACAAGTCGCCGCTCGACACGTTCTCGATCGGCTTCCAGGAAGCGAGCTTCGACGAGACGCCCTACGCGCTCACGGTGGCCAAGCACATCGGCTCGCGTCATCAAGTCGAGACGCTCTCGGGACAGGACTGCGTCGATCTGCTCCCGGCCGCGGTGGATTCCCTCTGCGAGCCGCTCGCCGACGCGAGCTTCCTGCCCACGCTCCTGCTCTCGCGCTTCACGCGCAAGCACGTCACGGTGGCGCTCGCGGGCGACGGCGGCGACGAGCTCTTCGCGGGCTACGATCCCTTCCT
>JAFEBC010000934.1 GCA_018266095.1 Deltaproteobacteria bacterium | reverse complement strand
GGACTCGACGGTGCTCTCGCTCGACGCGGCGCTGGGCGGGCTCTTGTCGAGCGCGGCGGCGGAGGAGGAGTTTCGCGGCAAGGACGGGCAGCAGCTCCTCTTCCACACGCACGGCAAGACGGGCGGGGCGCGGGTGCTGCTCTTGGGCATCGGCCGGCCGCGCAACCTGGATCGCGAGCGCGAGGCCCTGCGCAACGCGGGCTCGCGGGCGGTGAAGAGCGCGCGGATGACGGGCGCGAAGGCGCTGGCGATCGCGTGGCCGCTGGTGGACGAGCCGGAGCAGCGCACGCTGCAGGCCCAGTCGCTGGCCGAGGGCGCGGTGCTGGGCGCGTACCGGTTCGATCGCTATCTGAAGGACAAGAAGACGCTCAAGCTGCAGAAGCTCGAGCTCATCGCGCAGGCGCCGCGGGACAAGAAGAAGGCGCTGGATGTGGTCGCGCTGGGTCGCGCGGCGGAGCTGGGCGCGAGCATCGGCTCTGCCGTGTGGCTGGCGCGCGATCTGGTGAACGAGCCGGCCGCGAAGGTCACGCCCAGGTCGCTGGCGGACACGGCGCGCGCGGTGGCCAAGAGCCGCGGGCTCACCTGCGAGGTGCGCGGGCGCGACGAGATCGCGGCGCTGGGCATGCAGCTCTTCCTCGGCGTGGCGCAGGGCTCGGTGGAGGAGCCGCAGCTCGTGAAGCTCGTGTACACGCCCAAGGGCGCGGCGGCGAAGAACAAGCCCATCGCGCTCGTGGGCAAGGCGGTCACGTTCGATTCGGGCGGCCTCTCGCTCAAGACCGCGCAGGGCATGGAGGACATGAAGGTCGACATGGCGGGCGCGGCCGCGGTGATCGCGGCCATGGACCTGGTGGCGCAGCAGAAGCCGCCGTTCCCGGTGCACGGCTACTTCGGCGCCTGCGAGAACATGCCGAGCGGCACGGCTCTCAGGCCGGGCGACGTCATCCTGGGCCGCGGCGGCCTCTCGGTGGAGGTCCTGAACACGGACGCCGAGGGCCGCCTCGTGCTCGCGGACGTGCTCGCGTGGGCCACGGACTCCGAGCCGGCGGCGATCATCGATCTGGCCACGCTCACGGGCGCCATCATGGTGGCGCTGGGGCCTTGGATCGCGGGCCTGTTCTGCAACGACGACACGCTCTGCGCCGAGCTGACCGAGGCCGCGAGCGCCGCGGGCGAGCTGGTGTGGCGCATGCCGCTGCCGCCGGAGATGGAGGAGCTCATCAAGAGCCCCATCGCGGACCTGAAGAACACGGGCGGGCGCAACGGCGGGGCCATCTCGGCGGCGCTGTTCCTGCAGCGATTCGTCGGGAAGATCCCGTGGGCGCACCTGGACATCGCGGGGCCGGCGTCGTTGGACAAGGAGCGCGGGTACAACGCGCGCGGCGGCACGGGGAGCGGCGTGCGGCTGCTGGCCGAGTGGATCGCGCGGCGTGCGGCGGAGACGTAGTAGCTCAACCGCGCTTCAGCGATCAGGCGACGATTCACCGCAGAGACGCAGAAGCGCAGAAGCAGGCTGGTGCGACTGACGGACCAAACAGGTCATTTCCGCGGACTTCTGCGCCTCAGCGGCTCTGCGGTGAATGGCCGGGCTCTTCGCTACAGCCCCATCCGCTGCAGCACATTCCGCGTGCGGAAGTGTTGCACCGCAACGCCGATCACGTGCGCGACCACCAGCCCGATCAGCACCTTCGAGAACGCGCCGTGCACCGGCCGCGCGACCACGCCGGCGAAGTCGGGCAACGCCGCGTCCTCGTCGCCGAGCAGCCACGGGCCGAAGTTCGTCATCGCCAGCACGCAGAAGCCCGAGATCACCATCGTCACCAGCGTCGCGTAGGTCGCCGCCCGCACCACGCCGCTCAGCGCGCGCCGCCAGCGAGGCAGCGGCAGCGGCTCCAGGGGCTCGCGCGAGATGAGGCTGAACAAGCGCGTGAGCACGACCGCGCCCAT
>JAFEBC010000933.1 GCA_018266095.1 Deltaproteobacteria bacterium | reverse complement strand
TCGTCCCACGCCGCCAGGAGGTGCTGCTCATCGAACAGCGGCCGCGCGTCGCGGGCCCGCTTGAGCAGGGGCCAGACCGAGGCGTCGAAGGCGAACACCCAGGTGGTGCCGGCGCTGTGCTCGCGCGCGAACGCGATCGCCTCGTCGAAGCGGACCAGGCCGCCGATGCGCGCCTCGACCAGCGCGTGGGCGTCGTCGAGGAGCACGATGGGCGGCGACGTCTTCAGCGCGTCGCGCAGCGCGGAGGTCCCGGTGTCGGCGCGGCACTCCAGCACCTGCGCGCCTGGCGAGCCCGCCACGATCGCGCGCAAGAGCGACGACTTGCCCATCCCCCGCGGCGCGACGACGGCGATGAGTCCTCCCCTTCGCTCCCGCGCGCGCCGCACCAGCGCCTCGCGCAGCTCCTCGGCCGGACAGTCGAGCCAGCGCCCCGCCAGCTCCGGATCGAGCTTGCCCAGCGCCTCCACTCCCAAGGGCGCGAGGACCGCGTGCGCCTGGCCTCCCCCGATGCGCTCGATCTCGCGCTTGAACAGGTACGCGTGGACGCGCCGCGCGAGGTCGAAGCTGGAGAGCCAGCCGCGCGCGAGCTTGAGGGCGCCCATGGTGAAGAGCTGGACCGCGCCCGTCATGGCGGCGGCGGCGCTCTTCCACCCCGTGCGGTTCGCGAGGATCCAGGCCTGCAACGGCGTCTTCTTGCGCAGCCGATCCAGGCGATCGAAGACCGTCCCGCGCCACCACCTCACCAGCACGAGGAACACGAGGAGCGCGGCGAGGCCGCACGAGGAGAGGACCCAACTGTAGATGGTGCCCTCGCCCACCAGACGGGCGCTCAGCACCAGGACCAGGGCGAACCCGATCACGGTGCGGCCCACGAAGCGCAGCGAGCGCAGCCGCAAGCGCCCCGCGTCGTCGTCCTCGAGCGCCAGCACCGCGCCGGCCCCGCCCGCGGCGATGGCGTTGACCGCGTTCACCACCAGCGCGCCCGCGAGCGTCCAGCTCAGCACGGAGGCGATGAGCTGCACCTCGAGCAGCGAGCGCGCCTCCTCCGGGAGCAGCGAGGCCACCCCCAGGAAGAAGAGGATCCACTCGAGCGGCCGGTGCGTCTTGAGCAGGATGCGCATCGCCCGCAGGCCGAGGCCAGGCGTGATGCGGCGCTCGGCGCGGCCCGCGGCGGCGAGGCGGGCCTCTCCCCAGCGGAGGAGCGCCTGCGTCTTGCGCCTGCCCCACGCGAAGGCGGCCACGGCGAGGAGGAGCGGCAGCACGAGCGTGATGGTGCGGAAGGCCGAGACCCCGCCGCTCTTGCCGCCCCGCACGCTCTGGACCCAGGCGGCGGCGATGTGCTGGTGATAGCGGAGCACCAGCGCGAGGTGACGGACCTCGGAGCGCGCCTGATCCCAGCCGACGGCGGTGAAGCCGGTGATCGCGTCGCGCTTGGCCGAGGAGAGGTGGGGGAGGAGCCCGAGGCGCTCGACGTTGAGCTGGGTGATCTCCTCGAGCAGCTCGGCGGCGCGGTCCTCCCGCAGCACGTGCTCGTCCTGGCGCGTCTGCGCGATGGCGCGCTCGAGGGCCGCGCGGCGCTCCCGCACGGCCTCGGTGGGGATGTCGGCGGGCACGTTGGCGAGCGCGTCCGGCCCCACCTGCGGGAGGCTGTCATCGTCCTGGCTCAAGGCGCCGATGGCGGCCGAGAGCTGGTCGCGCGCGTCGTGGAGGGCGCGCCGGAGGGTGTCGTAGATCGCGTCGGAGGCGGCGGCGCCGGTGGCCTTGGCGTCTCGCACGCGGCGCTGCCAGCCCAGGACCGCGTCTCGCCGGCCAGCGAGGTCGTCGCGCGCGTGCTTGAGCTCGTCCCGGAGCCCGCCGACGCGCGTCTCGAGCGTGATGAGGCGCGCCAGCTCCTCGGAGACGATCCGCTCGGCCTCCGTGCGCGCCGCCCGCGCGGCTTCGAGGGCGTGCGCGCGCTCTGCCTCGGCCTCCCGCGCGCGGCGCTCGGCCTCGGTCTCACGCTGCCGGACGGCCTCCTGGCGGAGGGCGTGCTGGTGCAGGAGCGCGGCGCGGCGGGCGGGGTCGAGCTCGTAGAACGAAAGGCGCGCCCGGTCGAGCGCGAGCCGCTGGCTCCACAGCGTGGGATCGAGCGCCGGCAGCTCGGCCTGCAGGGTGGCCTGCGAGCCGGCGTCCTTGCTCCCGCGGCGTGACCGGGGCCTGGCGGGCCGGGCCGCTT
>JAFEBC010000932.1 GCA_018266095.1 Deltaproteobacteria bacterium | reverse complement strand
GTTGGTCATCGCGCCAAAGGTCCACTCCGACGACCCGCTCCAGCCCGGCGAGCGCGCTGAAGTAGGCCTGCTGGGCACCGAGCGCGTCGCTCTGGATGCGCAAGAACCGCTCGCGCCCCGTGGACAGGGCGAGCAGGTCGATCTCACCCAGTTCGAACGAGCGCCGAAGAAGCGAGAGGTTCTCCTCGAAGCGCGGCAAGATCTCGTTCCCGTAGGCGCGTGTGCGTGCTGCAGCAGCGACCACCTCGCTCCGCGCTTCGGAGACCTGCCCTTCGAGGATGCGGCGAGAGGCATCGAGGCCGGCAACGGAGATCGAGACGTCTGCTCGCGCACGGGCGCGCTCGCCCTTGTTCAACTGAAAGGTGGGGATGGGGATCGAAAGCATGCCCATGACCACATCGAACGAGCCTTCTGTCCCTGGGTTGCCTTCACGCCGGTATTGCACTCCGACAGAGGGTCGCGGCCAGGCCTCGCGATCCGCCACGGCGGCGCGCGCCTCTGCCTCTTTCACACGCGCCGCAGCGACGCGCTGGCTGGGGAGCTTCTCGAGAGCCATCGCGCTCAACCTCTCGAACGGTGGCGGGTCGCGAGGACTGTCCACTGCTCCGATGGGCAATGGTGGCGTCGCGACCGGCCAGCC
Organism: Deltaproteobacteria bacterium; assembly: GCA_018266095.1. Lineage (GTDB taxonomy): Bacteria > Myxococcota > Myxococcia > Myxococcales > 40CM-4-68-19 > CAIWCD01. Next base: position 4,027 of record JAFEBC010000932.1, on the reverse strand, counting down.
AGAGAGCTGCGCGAGGCGAATTCGCCAGGCAAAGAAGGACTGCTCTGCGGCGACAAGGTTCTGCTGCGCCTGCGCGACCTCGGCCTGAGCCAAGCGCAAGGTGAGCGGGGCCGCCTCGCCCACGGCGATCTGACGCTCCACGATGCGCAAGATCTCTTGCTGGAACGTCACGATACGCTCTGCGAGTCGCGCCGACTCCTGCTCAACCAGGGTCCGATGAAACGCTGCATGCACGTCGCAGTGCACCGTCCAACGCAGGTCCTCGATTTCAGCTTCCGTCAGGTCGCGCAGTCTCTCGGCGGCCTCGATCCGCAGAACGCGCTCGCCCGCAATCTCGATCTGCTGCATCACACCGACCTCGAGCCCGGCGCCCGTTCCCGCGGCTCCAGCGCGTGGTCCGGCGGCGACTGTGAGCTCCGGATTTCCTGGCAGCAGCACAGATGCAGCAACTTTCGCGGCTTCGGCACGCGAGCGCGTACTTCGAGCGACGGTCAGCACAGGCGAATGCTCCTCAGCGAAGGAGAGGAGCGAGCCGAGAGCCACGTCACCGGACGAAACTCCCTCCGCCGATGTCCCGCGTGCTCGCGCGGTCGCGGACACGGCGATGACGCACCCAAGGGCCACCCATCTACTACGGCGAATAGTAATTGCGGACAATCGAAAGGGAGTCATCGGGCCTCCAAATCGTTCAGGACCAGAAGTGGGTGAGCGCTCGCTCGGCGCTCTGGTGAAGAACATCCAAGGCGTAGTTGCTCACGACGTGGGGGAGGAAGAGCACGACCACGAAGACAAGAAGGGCCGGCGCAACAGCCGAGAGGCCAGGCTCGCAGCACCGAACCGGTTGTCTTTCCGAGAACGCCAGAAGAAGACTGATGCGCAGCTTGAGCGCGCCCGTATTGTGCGTCCCCAACGCGACCGCATCGGCCCGGTGACCAGGCCGGGCGGCTCGGACGATCGCGTCAGCGAGCGACAGGGGCCCGGCGCCACCAAGTACGGCCTCACGGTCGCAATGGGCCTCACGAGCAACCTGCCAGCGTGCTGCGTGACCGCCAAGCAGCATGCGTCCAAGTGGATTCACGGCCAGGGAGAGCTGCAGCAAGAAATAGCGCAGCGGATCGGAGCCACGAACGTGCTCGAGCTCGTGCCCCAAGCCACTCGCGAGCATCTCGTCGGAAACAGTCCTCGCGAACCCAACTCCAACAAAGACACGCGGCCGCCACAAGCCATGCGTTCCCAGCGCGAAGTCTCCTGCATCCGTGGCGAACAACCGACCTCGCAAGCCGACGAGCTCTGACCGAGACGCCAAGCGCTCTAGCCGCGCCGCGAGCAGCTTGGCTTCGATAGACCTGGACTCGCGAATGTCGCGGCGCTCGCGCACAACGCGGAGGGACAACAGCAAGACCGCGATTGTGAGCGCGACAGCGAAGAGCTCGGGCTCGATGCACCCCTCGAGTTGGTTCCGATCGAGCAGGCAATGTGCCCTGCCCGTCTCCGCTTGGTGCAGCCCCGAAGAGAATGCCCACGCCAGCGGGAGCACGCTCGACATGATCAACACCACGTAGCGTAGCCGAAGCCCGTGCAGAGGCCCTGCCAGTTGATCGCGCTCGAGCAGGACCAGCGCCCCCTTGGCCGCCAACGCGACGAGGGGCAGCACGACCAGCATGACGACCGCCGTGCCGAAGAGCGGGAAGGCGCCGATCACGGCTTCAGCTCCTCACGTCGCTTCCGAATGATCGCCTCGAGATCATCGAGCTCACGTGCCGACGCCTCAGAGACACGCTCCGCGAGGAGCGCCATCGCCTGGTGCCCTGCGACCGACTGGTCGAGCACAGTCCGCGCTGTTGACTCCAAGAACTGCTCGCGAAACACCTTGGGCGAGTAGAGATACCGCTTGCCGTCCTTCTCGCGCGACAGCAGGCCCTTGTCGTGCAGCCGCGCCACCGTCGTCATCACCGTGGTGTAGGCGATGCTGCGCTCCTTCTCCAGAACGGTCAGTACGTCGCCGACGGAGAACCGAGACAAGCCGCGGCCCCACACCACGTCCATGATGGCAGCCTCCAGGTCGTGGAGGCGCAACTCGATACCTTTCTTGCCTGCCCGGAGACGGAACGACATGCAGAACTCTTTCGCGGAGAAGGAACTACTACCGAGCATAGTAGTGTCGCAGTTGTCTGTCGAGGCAAAGAGATGCTTGCTCGCGGCTTGGCCAACCGCAGGCGCGGAAATTCAACCGTGATCTTAGCCACCTAGCGGCAGCGAGCCGCGCTTCTTGACGCTATCGCCCAAACTGCCGCGCGGCGGTCAAGTCGGAACACGGTGTCATCCGGGAGTTCTTCTGACCTCGAGTGAAAGCAAGCTCGTCAGGCCGCCCCCGAGTTCCCAAGTTCTTGGCCAGCCCCCGACGCCGCTGCGAGTAGACAGCCTTGGTCGCGAAGTCTGCCCGTCGCGAGTCGTCTCGTCCTCGACATTCCTTCCTACTTCGACTGCGCTACTTTCGACCACCGACACTTCCCTTTTGAATCGAACACAGAAACGAACATGGGCAAATGTTCTCGGTCTGCAGCTGTTCGTAGGGACACAAGCAACTGTTCTCCTGCGCCCAGCAATGCGAGAGGCGAACCGCAGGCCCCTTCCTTCTTGTGCACTGGATACCCAACAACGACGGGCTCGTTGGAGTCGTTTCTGACTGCGGACCAGTCCTGATCGTTCCAACGCATCACAGTAGCTGACAGCGATGCCTGCCTTGCTTTGGATGCCGGGCGACCGACTCTTCCTTGAATCATGAACGTGAGCTCTTGCCACTGATCTTCGTGCTCACGGTAAGACGTCAACCGTCCACGCAAGACCAGCGATCCATCGGGGAGTTTCTTTGCCTTCGAGATGAGGTCCTCCGTGCCAGGGGCACTGACCTGCTCGACGAAGACTGCCCGAGGGCCAGGAAGGACCACCAAGTGTCTTTCGCAGGTGGCATGTACCAACCCTCCTGCAAACGTGCCGACGTCCCGATTGCTCCGCCCATCGACAAGATACAAGAGATGAGAGCCTGGGTCGGGACAAATACTGGAGACCTCCTGGGGCACGCCAGGAACCAAAATCAGTAGATACGAGGCTGTCCCGGCGTTGATCCACGAAATCTCGGATGGCCCCGAGATTCGTGCAATCTGATCGCTTGCCGTCAATCCGTAGGGCATTCCTGCCAACAGAAGACTTGCGAACAGAGGGGCAATCACCTGCGGCTCCCCTTCCAGCAGCCATCCCACTTGCCGTAGCTGCTGCGCGTCACACGACCGCCGTACTTCAACACCCACAAGCATAGGTCAATGCAACCAACCGGCACGCAGCCCACGAAGACAATCTAGTTGTTTTCACACACCCATGTGGGCTGTTGATTTGCTCAGGGGACGCGTTCTAGGAGCCTTTTCTATGGCAAATCCCATGATCACCAAGGGTATCAGCAGGCCTCCACACATAGCTCCTCTCATAGTGGGCGATACCTTAGTTATCATCATCCCACTGTCCTTCACTCCAATACGTGTCGTCATCGACCGGCGGAGCGTCAGGGAGAGGCGGAGCGTCGGCTTGGCTTTCAAAGAAGTCTTCAAGGACGAGGAAGGCTTGCGCAGCTGCGTTTAGGGAGCAGGCGAGGACATGCTCTTCAACCTCGCCTGAATGATCATTGAGCGAATGGTACTCATCAAGACTCAGCCAAGGAAACAGGTCCCATGCGATGGCAGCTATGTCGTGATGTGTCGACAACCAAGGGAAGGACAGATCGGGCTCTGCTTTGTCCGGATCGCCGAATCGAATCTCCGCCCCTCGAAACGAAAGTGACTTGTTGACCCAGAGATCGAAAGAAATGAATGCATCCCCGTGGGAGGCGATGGTCCGAATGGTACCGATGTCTAGCAGGCTGTTGAAGATCGCCACTCCGCGCCACAGCCTCCCCTCCGCGTGTCCGGCTCGTTTTCGAGCCGGACCGCAGCGGATCAACCCTTCACTTCAGCTTCAGACGGCCTGCGGCACGAGC
>JAFEBC010000931.1 GCA_018266095.1 Deltaproteobacteria bacterium | reverse complement strand
GGCGCTTCGTGCTCGGTCGCGTTCCCCTGGCCGACGACGCCGAGACGTACGAGGTCATGGGCGGCTCGTCCACTCAGGCGCGCGCGCGGGCGCAGGGCAAGCTGTCGTCGCTCGACCCGGCGCGGGCCGACGCGGGTCCGGCCGGCGCGGTCGATGGTGTCTCGTCGTCCTCGTCGAGCAGCATGAGCGGCTCGATCGGCTCCGATGGCGCGGATGTGGGCTTCGGCGGCGGCAAGGCCGGCTCGCTCCCGTCGCTCGGCGGCGACGCGCCTCAGGGCTCGCTGGTGGCCGGCGCGCCGCAGATCCCGTCCGTGCCGCAGGTCGACCTGCCGGGCATCAGCGGGCTGGGCTCCGGTTCGGCCTCGCAGTCGGTGATCTCGGCCGCGGGCGAAGCCGCGCCTGGCCGCCCGATGGCCGGCGCGCTCAACTCGGCGCTCCAGTTCTCCAACGACATCGGCAACCGCGCGCTCCCCAGCGGCGGCTTGCCGGGCAGCTCGTCTCCGGCCATGTTCTCGGGCGCCCTCGGCGGCGGCTCGGGTGGCGCGGGCTCGCTCGCGACCGGCGGCGGCTCGGGCCTGGGCGGTTTGGGCGGCGGCTTCGGCGGCAGCCCCGGCTCGCTCGTCACCGGCGGCGGACAGACGCTCGCCTCGGGCGGCGGTGACGCCTTCAGCGCCTCGTCGTCGGGCAGCTCGTTCGGAAGCCTCGGGTCCAGCGCGCCGCAGGGCAGCTACGTGGCCACGCAGAGCCCGGCGGCGCAGGCCGCGGCCGATGTCCGCCGTCAGGTGGCGGAGTCCAGCGCTCGCCTCGACAGCGGCGGCATCCCCTCCAGCGCTCTCACGGGCGCGCGCCGCGATGCGCCCGGGTATCAGGACTGGTCGTACGGCTCGACCAGCTCGCGCGATCCGGTCAGCGCCTCGTCGCGCGTCGACATCTCCAGCGGGCTCGGGAAGCCGCAGTACCCGTCTTTGCCCTCCACGCTGCGCTTCCGCTACATCGGCGCGCCGCTGTGGTGGAGCGGCCGCGCGGGCGCCTCGATGACGGGCTCCAGCGGTGACGGCTCGGATCCGGAGAGCCAGTCGAGCTCGGCCTCGCGCGCGCTGCGTGCGGGTCTCAAGGCGGCGTCTTCGGCGGCGTCCATCTGGCGCTCGATCCTGGTGAGCCCGTCGCGCGGCGGCGGCGACTCCGCTGGCTCGGCTGGCGGCGGCATCGATCGCGGCTGGGACAACTCGGCCGAGCAGATGTCGTCGACCTCGTCGCGCATGGACGGCTACG
>JAFEBC010000930.1 GCA_018266095.1 Deltaproteobacteria bacterium | reverse complement strand
GACGCGTGCGTGATCGACGTGGACCTGAGCCTCGTCGCCGCGGGCGGAAAGTAGTCAGCCATGCGCTCGCTGTCTGTCGCCGTCCTCCTCGCGCTGTCGACCACTGCGTGCGTGCCCGATGAGGGCCCGTCGATGCGGCCGGGTGAGGATTGTCTCTCGTGTCACGACGGCGATCGCGGGCCGAAGTGGTCGGTGGCGGGCACCGTGTTCGGGGACCCGCAGGCGGCGGCGACAGGCGGCGTGCTGGCGGCGCAGGTGCTGATCACCGACGCGACGGGGCGCAACCTGACCCTCACCACCAACGAGGTCGGCAACTTCTACACGGCGGAGGATCTGACGTTCCCCATCCGCGTCGAGGTGCAGAAGGACGGCAAGCGGATGGCGATGAGCGACTCGCCGCCGGTGGGCTCGTGCAACTACTGCCACAGCCCGCAGCCGCCCGAAGGCGAGGACGATGTGCCCGGGCGCCTCTTCGTGCCGGATTCGACGGCGACGGCGTCCGTGGCGCACCCGCGCCCGCAGGCGAGCTACAAGTAACTCTCGGATCGCCGCGGGCGGCGACATGCTGCTAGCCTCCGCGGCATGACCAACACCTCCGACTTCGCAGCGCAGCTCCAGCAGCTCACCGGGACGCAGCTCCCGCCCATCGGCATCGCCTTCGTGGCGCAGGCGCCGGAGGGCGTGGCGCGGCTCGAATCGACGGGGCCCGCGAGCTGCTCGTACTGGAAGCGCGCGGCGCAGGGCGAGGTCTTCGCCACCGATCTCGCGCACCACCAGGGCTGCCCCATCGGCGCGCACACGCACGGCGTGCCGCTCTCGAACGAGAAGGCGCAGGAGCTGCAGCAGATGGTGGGCACGATGGTGCAGCTCGGGTACATCCGCATGGAGGAGGTGCCGAAGATCCCGCACCGCAAGTCGCCGCTGCAGAGCGTGGTGTACGCGCCGCTGGCCAAGCTGCCCGTCGCGGCCGACGTGGTGCTGGTGCGCGGCACGGCGCGGCAGCTCATGCTGGTGGCGGAGGCGGCGCAGATGGCGGGCCTCGCGGACGCGCTGCCGACGATGGGGCGGCCGACGTGCGCGGCGGTGCCGCTGGCGCAAGAGAGCGGACAGCTCGCCATGAGCCTGGGCTGCGTGGGGAACCGGGTGTACACCGGCCTCGCCGACGACGAGGCCTATGTGGCGGTGCCGGGGGGCGCGCTGGAGAAGCTCGTGGGGCAGCTTGCGCAGGTGGCCAAGGCCAACGCGGAGCTGGAGAAGTTCCACCGCGCGCGCGTGTGAAGATTCCGCGAGCTTCGTGAAGGTTTGCGCTGCGCTGAAAGCGGTCGGCGGCTCGCGCGTACACAGAGCTGATCTCGGGAGGACGCTTTGGCACAAGGTGCGGCGCTCGAGCTCTTGGGCGTCGGCAAGAGCTACGGGTTCAGGGAGAAGAAGGCGGCGCTGCGGGGCGTGTCGCTGCGGGTGGAGCGCGGCGAGTGCTTCGGGCTCGCGGGCGCGAACGGCGCGGGCAAGACCACGCTCATCCGCATCCTCTTGGGCCTGATGTC
>JAFEBC010000092.1 GCA_018266095.1 Deltaproteobacteria bacterium | reverse complement strand
CGCGCTTCGAGCGGGAGGCCGCGTTCAAGGCGCAGTACACGCTCAAGGAGACCATCCGCAGCGTGCTGGGCGAGGTGCCGCCGCGCGTGCGCAAGGCCGAGGCGCAGTCGACGATGCCGCCGCTCGTGCCGGAGATCGTGTCGACCATTCCGCCGCCGCCCGTGCCGGTGCCGACCACGGTGCCGCCGCCGATGACGCACACGGCGCCGCCCGCGACCACGCCTCCGTCGCCGGCTGAGGCAGCCTCCAAGCCTCCGCCGCCGGGAAGCCATGGCTGATCAGGTCCTCTTGTTCGCGGCCCCGCAGCGGGGGCTCGTGCTGGCGGTGGCCTGCGTCCCCGAGCTCACGCGTGAGGCGGCGCAGCGGCACCAGTTGGCGCCCGGCAGCGCGGCCACGTTGGCTCAAGGGCTGTGCGGCACGTTGCTGCTCGCCGCGACGGACCGGCCCGACGAGCCGGCGAAGGCGCGCGTGGATCTGCAGCTCGACTGCCCGGGTCCCTTGCGCGGGCTGTTCGTGGACGCCAATGGCCTGGGCCAGGTGCGCGGCATGGTGCGGGTGGGCGTGCTCGATCGCGAAGGCGCGCGGACGGACGCGGCGGCCCCTGTGCGCGACGATGCCGTGCGGCCGGTGGTGCCGGCGTGGACCATGCAGGTGAGCCCGCACGTGGGCGAGTCGCCGCTGCGCGTGTTCTCGGCGCGGCCGCTCTTGTCGAGCGCGCACGATGACCAGGCCGGGATGCTGATGATCCTGCGCGCGGACCCGGGCGCGGACGATGACCAGAACCTGCACCGGGCGATGGTCCCCTTCGCGGGGAGCGATCTGGGCGCGGGGCTCTCGGCGTATCTGCGCGCGGACCGGCGGCTGCCGGGAGAGCTGGCGGTGGGCGTCCTCTACTCGACGCACCAGCCGCTCGCGGCCGTGGGCGGGGCGATGGTCCTGCCCGTGACCGAGGACGATCTCGACACCGCGCGGGCCGTGGGCGAGACGCTGCGCATCGGGGCGCTGGCGGAGACGCTGGAGCGCGCCGAGAAGATCTCGACGGGCAACGCGCACGCGCTGGCGCAGGAGATCGCCGACCAGCTCTCGCTGGGACCGCTGCGGCTGGACTCCGAGGTGCGCGCGCGCTTCATGTGCCGGTGTTCGCGGGAGAAGGTGGTCAACGCGCTGGCGCGATTGGGTGCGCCAGAGCTGCGCGACATGGCCGGGAAGGACGGCGGCGCGGAGGCCACGTGTGACTTCTGCGCGCACACGTATGTCATCTCGGCCGAGGAGCTCCTGGAGCTGGCGAGCGCGGCCTGAGGGCGCACCCGCCCAACGGCCTCCGTCACCCGTCCGGCTTGATCGCGCCTCGCATCTCGGGGGACGCTGCGGCCGTGCTGGACACCACCCACCTCGGCGCGAGGCTGCTCGCGATCTGCTTCGCGCTGTCTGCGCTCTTCACCACCGCCTGCGGCCGCGGGAGCCTCACCGCGTGCACCCGCGACCGCGACTGCCCCTCGCCGCAGACGTGCCAGGCCAGCGTGTGCGTCAACTCGGGCTGCGGCGTGGGCGCGAGCACCTGCATCGACGACTCGGCCTGCGGGTCGGGCCAGCGCTGCGCCTCGGGCTGCTGCGTCGCGGGCACGCCCGGCACCTGCGCGCGCGATTCGGACTGCCAGGGGCGCACCGGCACGCCCGTCTGCGACACCAGCACCTCCTCCTGCGTGCCCTGCCTCGTGGCCAGCGACTGCGGGCCGGGGCGCGTGTGCACCAACAAGACCTGCGTGGGCCAGGCGGGCTGCTACTCGAGCGCCGACTGCAAGGACACGAGCAAGCCGCTCTGCGATGTGGCCTCGCGCTCGTGCGTGCAGTGCCTCTCGGCCGCCGACTGCAGCGACCACCTCACGCCCAACTGCGACGCGACGCACACCTGCGTGGGCGACCTCGCCTGCCAGAGCGACAACGACTGCAAGGCGCCCACGGGCCGCTGCAACACCTCCAACGGCGCGTGCGTCGCCTGCCTCACCAACCGCGACTGCACCAACGGCGTCGAGACGGTGTGCAACGGGGACAACATCTGCGTGCGCCCCGCGGCCTCCACCTGCACCGTGGACGCCGACTGCGCGAGCAACCCGGACCAGCCGCACTGCCTCCCCGGCAACGGCACCACGGTCCCGGGGACGTGCGTCGCGTGCACCTCGCCGGACCAGTGCCAGCCTGGGCAGGACTGCGCGCACGACAACACCTGCCAGAAGATCGTCTGCGCCAGCGACGACGACTGCGTGAACCCGGCGACGCCCAAGTGCGACACCACCGCGTCGAACTGCGTGGCGTGCCTGGGCGACGGCGACTGTCCCAACGGCAGCACCTGCCAGGCGGATCACACCTGCCAGGCGCAGACCAACGCGTGCAAGAAGGACGACGACTGCGCGAGCAACGTGTCGGCGCCGCACTGCAAGGTGGCGTCGAGCGGGACCAACGTGTGCGTGGCCTGCAGGAACCCCGGCGACTGCGGCGCGGGCGTGACGTGTCCGAACGACTGCGGCGCGCAGGCCGTGTGCACGCTGTCGAACACGTGCCTGTCCATCGCCTGCGCGTCCGACAACGACTGCACGCAGCCCACGCGCCCGCACTGCAAGGGCGGGGGCTCGTCTGCCACGGGCGTCTGCGTGGCCTGCACCACCGCGGCCCAGTGCGGCGCGGGCGAGCGTTGCACGAGCGACAACCAGTGCGTTCCGGTGTGCACGGCGGCGAGCGAGGCGCAGGACTGCCCGACCAACACGCCCAAGTGCAAGGAGAGCCCGGCCGGCAACTCGTGCGTGCAGTGCCTCACCAACGCGCAGTGCTCGGGCGCGACGCCCACCTGCTCCGCGACCAACACCTGCATCCCCACGCCGCAGACGGGCTGCCAGAGCGACAACGACTGCCCGGCGGGCCAGCACAAGTGCGACACCAGCGTCTCGCCGCACGCCTGCGTGCAGTGCCTCTCGACGCCCGACTGCACCAACGGCGACCTGTGCACCAACAAGACCTGCGCGCCGCCGCCGCTGGGCGGCTTGGGCGAGCAGTGCCGCACGGACAACTCCTGCGATTCGGGCCTCATCTGCGTGGACGAGGGCGGCGCGAACCCGGTGTGCCGCCTGCTCTGCGATCCGAACACGGCCACCTCGTGCGCGAGCGTGCCGGGCAGCGTCTGCGAGTGGTACGCGTTCGACGACTCGAACACCTTCTACGGCTTCTGCGAGGGCAAGAACGGCCACGGCGCGCTCGGCGCGGCCTGCGACCCGACGCAGTTCGACTCCTGCGAGTGGAACCTCTTGTGCGCGCCCACGACCGCGAGCACGGGCGTCTGCGCGGCCTTGTGCAAGCCCGGCACCGCGTGCGCGTCGGGCGTGTGCAACAGCATCGTCGGCGCGCTCGACGCCGACGGCAACGCGCTGGCGATGGGCTACTGCGGCGCGAACTCCACCTGGGGGCACGCCTGCGTCTCCGACACCTCGTCCGGCGGCCCCGACTGCGGCGACGCGCTCTCCAAGGCGGGCGTCAACGGCCTCTACTGCACGCCCACCACGCTGCTCGCCGAGGAGCCCGCCACCAACGTGGTCGCCACCTGCGCCTACACGCCGCAGGTCACCAGCGCGACCGGCGGCGCCAACGACTCCTGCGTGCAGCACGGCGGCAACGACTGCCGCACCGGCGTCTGCCTGAGCGGCCCCGGCACCTGCTTCGCGGGCTGCCAGTTCAACGCGGACTGCACGCGCGACTCGGGCAGCTACTGCTTCGACGTGGGCTTCTTCACCGACGTGGCCGAGAGCTTCGTGGGCTCCTGCGAGCCGACCTGCCTCGCGGACTTCAGTTGCGCGGCGGTCCCCGGCACCTCGTGCCAGCCGCAGCCCACGCACGGCGGCAACTCGTGGCGCGCGGTGTGCGGCCTCGTGGCCGGCTCGGGCAAGGCGGGCGCGCGCTGCAGCGGCTCGTCCGACTGCGCCAGCGGCGTGTGCCTCACGGCGTCCATCTTCGAGAGCATCGCGCTCGGCCAGTCGCTCGACCTCGCCGACACCGACGGCCTCTGCCTGGGCTCGTGCACGCAGCAGTCCGACTGCGTGGGCTCCGGCACGGTGTGCAACACCAGCTTCGCCCTGCCGATGACGCCGCTCGACACCGGCGATCTCGCCGTGTTCGGCCGGCCCAACCCGGGCATCTGCTCGGGCACGTCCTGCACCACCGACGCGAACTGCGCCGGCTTCTCGGCCGACACCAGCACGCCGCGCGTCTGCGCGCCGTACAAGATCGAGTCGGTGGCCTCGAACGACAGCATCAAGAAGTGCACCGCGGACAGCGACTGCACGGGCCAGGGCACCGGCATCCAGGCCATCTGCAACACCACGGCGAACAACGACAACCCGGGCGGCGTCTACGGCACCAACGCCGGCATCTACGGCCCCAACGGCCGCTGCCGCGCCATCACCTGGGGCCTGCACTGCGCGCCCTCGCTCGGCGCCACGCTGGGCGGACCTGGCGCGTCGTGCAGCGCGGGCGCCGACTGCCGCACCGGCCGCTGCATCAAGTCCAGCACGGGCTCGACGTACTGCTTCGGCGGCTGCAGCGCGGACACGGACTGCCTCAACGGCACGCACTGCAAGACGGGCACGTTCCTGGGCCTGACGTCCAAGTACTGCGCGCCTTAGCGCTTCGGCTCCTCCGTTCGGCAGTTCGAGCAACGCGGTCACACGTGTTAAGTCCGTGTCGTGCCCGACGCAGCGCCCGAACGCACGGACGCAGAGCTGCTCGAGGCCTTCCGCGGCGGTGACCGGAGGGCCTTCGAGGTGCTCGTGCGCCGCTACGAGCGGCCCGTGCTGGGCGTGGCGCGCCGCTTCTGCGACGACCTCGACGACGCGGAGGATCTCGCGCAGCGGGCCTTCATCAACGCCAGCGAGCGCGCGGGCGGCTGGCGCGGCGGCAGCTTCAAGAGCTGGCTCTTTCGCATCGTGGTGAACCTGGCCAAGAACCACCGGCGCGACAACGCGCGCTTCGACCGCAGCGAGGCCGCGCAGGAGCAGGAGGCCACGCCCACCGAGGCCGACGCCGACAAGCGCATCGAGAGCGCGCAGATGCAGCAGGCGCTGCGCGAGGCCATCGCGCGGCTCCCGAACCGCCAGCGCGAGGTGCTCTTGTTGCGCATCGACGGCGACCTGCCGTTCGCGGAGATCGCGGACGCGCTGGGCATCACAGAGGTGAACGCGAAGGTGAACTTCCACCACGCGACCACGAAGCTGAAGGAGTGGCTCGGCGAAGGATCGGGCGGCTAGGGCGGTGTGAGGTGCTCGCCCGATCGTTCACCGCAGAGACGCCGAAGCGCGGAATCCTGAATGGTTTGGTGAACGAGCTTCTGCGCTTCTGCGCCTCCGCGGTGAATCATCGCCTGAGCAAGGTCGTGCGAAGGTTCCCGCCGCCCGCGCTTCAGCGTCCGAGCGCCTTCTTGCGCGCGGCCTCGAACTCGTCGTTCTTCGTCCATTGCGGCATCGCCGGCGCGTTCATCACGCGCAGGCCCACGAGCAACTGGAGCTGCGCGTCCTGCACCGCGCCCTCGAGGTTCCACTGGTCGTGGAACTCGTCGCTCGGCTGGTGGTAGTCGCGGCGCTCCCAGGCCTCCTCCTGCTCGACGCCCCACTTGGGATCGCGCCCCTCGAACAGCGGCCCGCCCTTGAACGCGGCCACGGGCACGCCGATGCGCGCGAGCTCGAACTGGTCCGAGCGGTAGAAGCCGCCGCGGTCGGGCGCCGCGTCGCCGTGCAGCGTCCGGCCCTGCACCGCTGCCGCCGCGCGCACGACGTCGTCGAGGGTCGACTTGCCCAGGCCGAGCATGCTCACGTCCATGGTGCGCCCGAAGATGTTGATGCTGTCGATGTTGATCCCGGCCGCGAGCTTGCCGGGCGCCACCGAGGGATGGCGCGCGAAGTAGCGCGAGCCGAGCAGGCCCTGCTCCTCCGCGGTGGTGAAGAGGAAGAGCGCGCTGCGCTTCCCGTGCGCGTCGTGGAGCGCGTTGGCGATGGTGAGCACGCTGGCGCAGCCCGAGGCGTTGTCCACGGCGCCGTTGTAGATGCCGTCTGGCACCTTGCCGTCGGGCCCGGGCGCGCGGTCGACGCGGCCCAGGTGGTCGTGGTGCGCGGTGTAGATCACGGCCTCGTCGCGCAGCTTCGGATCGCTGCCCACGAGCTTGCCCACCACGTTCGCGCTCTCGAACGGCCGCCGGTCGACGGGCATGCTGAAGCTCGACTTCACGCCCAGCGGCACCGGCTTGAAGGCCTTGCCGTCCTTGCCCGCGGCCTGCTCGACGAGCGCGTCGTACGACTTGCCGCCGAGCGCGAAGAGCTTCTTGGCCGCCTCTTGCTCGATCCAGCCCTGGAACTGCATGCGCTTCTCGTCGGGCCCCGGCACGAGATCGATGCGCGAGCCGTCCGCCGACGCGGAGAGGACCTGCCAGGGATAGCCCGCGGTCTCGGTGGTGTGGGTGACGAACGCGCCGATCGCGCCGTGCGCCGCCGCCGTCAGGTACTTGTAGTCCCAGCGCCCGTACCAGAGGCGGATCTTGCGGCCCTCGAACTCGCCCGCGAAGGGCGGATTGAAGTTCAGGATGACCACGACCTTCCCGCGCACGTCGACGTCCTTGTAGTCGTCCCAGCCGTACTCGGGCGCGACGATGCCGTGGCCCACGAAGACGAGCTCGGCCGCGTCCACCTTGGCGAGGTCCACGTGCGCGTCGGCGTTCATGACCAATTCGGCCTTCACGCCGCCCGTGGTCGTGAGCGCGAGGGGCGGGGCCTGCGCGGAGTCCGCGGCGAGCGGCCAGAACGGAATCGTCGCGGGCACGTGCGCCTTCAGCTCCACCATCGGCACCGGCTGCGTGAAGCTCGGCTTGCCGTCGACGATCGCGCCAGGCTGCAGCCCCATCGCCTCCAGCTCCGTGGCCAGGTACAAGATCGCGAGCTCGCTCCCGCGCGTGCCGGGCTTGCGGCCCTCCAAGAGATCGCTCGCGAGGAAGCGCACGTGCGCCGCGATCTGCTCGGGCGTGATGCGGGCCATGGCCCCGGACTCTGCGGGCGGCGGCGCGCGCGGGCGGGGAGGCGGCGGCGCGGCGAGCGCACTGGCGGCGAACGTGCACGAGAGCGTGAGGGCGGCGAGCAGGCGGCGAGTCGGCACGGTCAGCGAGGGGCGCATAGGGCGCGCATCCTAACGCCAACAGTCTCCGCGCTCCGAGCCAGAGCACACCGCGTGATTCCTGCGCGCTGACGGGTGCGGCGCTGGGCTCAGCCCGGCTCGCTGCCCGTGGCGATCGGCGCCTGCGGCTCGCTGATCCACTCGCTCCAGCTCCCGATGTACACGCGCCCATCCGCGAACCCCGCCATCGCGTGCGCGAACGCGTTCTGACACGCCGTCACGCCGCTCCCGCAATAGAAGATGAGCGGCCGCTGCGTGGCGCCCAGCGTGAGGAAGCGCGCGCGCAGCTCGTCGGGTGTGCGGAAGCGCGGGTCCTCGGCGCTCTTCACGTTGCCCATGAAGGGGAAGCTCTGCGCGCCCGGGATGTGCCCGGCCTTGGGATCGATGGTCTCGTTCTCGCCGCGGTAGCGATCCGGCGCCCGCGCGTCGAGGAGGAGCGGCGCGCTCGAATTGGCCGTGTTGCGCTGTTGCACCAGGGCCTCGATCTCGTCCCGCGTCACGACGCGCGAGGAGTCCAGCGTCAGCTTCATCGGCTCCGCCGGCGCCACCGGCTGGCCCTCGCCCGTCTCGACGGGATGCCCGTCGGCCTTCCAGCGCGCAAAGCCGCCGTCGAGCAACGACACGCGCGGGAACCCGTGCGCGCGCAGCATGAACCACAGCCGCGCCGCGATGGCGCCCGTGCCGTCGTCGCACACCACCACGTGCGTGCTCTGGCCGATGCCCAGCTTGGACAGCGTCCGCGCGAAGTGCTCGGTCGAGGGCCACGGGTGCCGGCCCTTCTTGCTCAGGTCCGAGAGATCGCGCTCCAGGTCGCAGTGCTGCGCGCCCGGCACGTGCCCCGCGAGGAAGCGTTCGCGCGCGGTCAGCCCCGCCGGCGCAAAGCGCACGTCGACCACGCGCACGAGCGGGTCCGCGAGACGGGAGGTGAGCCAATTTCCGTCGACCAACCACATGTGTTCACCCGCAACCTTCTGTGTCGGACCCTCATTGATCTGCCGACGTTTGCCGATGGTACACTGACCTTCGGAGCGGGGCCCCTCTTGCGAAGGACGGAGCTTCACTAGATGCCTTCAGAAGTCGAGCGGTTGCTCATCGTCGACGACGAGCCGCCGATCCTCCATGCACTGCAGCGCACCTTCGAGGCCGCCGGCTACGAGGTGGTCGCGTGCCTGGATCCGCAGGAGGCGCTCAAGCGGCTCGAGACGCTGTCGGTGCAGGTGATCTCCGCGGACTACATGATGCCGGGCATGAGCGGCGCGGACTTCCTCGCGCGCAGCAAGGTCGTGCAGCCGCACAGCGTGCGTCTCTTGCTGACCGCCGCGCACGACTTCTCGGCCGCCGTCGACGCGGTGAACAACGGCGAGATCTTCCGCATCCTCTCCAAGCCCTGGAACCGCGCCGAGCTGCTCTCGTCGGTGCGCCAGGCCTTCGACACCTACGCGCTGCGCGAGAAGAACCGGCAGCTCACCGACGTGGTGCAGCGGCAGAACGCCGAGCTCGCCGAGCTGAACCGCGGCCTCGAGCGGCTGGTGCAGGAGCGCACCTCGAACCTCTTGGACGGCATGGTGGCCGTGCTCGACTACCGCGACACCGAGACGCAGTGGCACTCGCGCCGCGTGTCGCGCTTCACCGTGCGGCTCGCCGAGCAGATGGGCGTGACCGACCTGCAGAAGCTCAAGACCATCGAGATGGGCGCGCTCTTGCACGACATCGGCAAGATCGGTGTGCGCGACGCGGTGCTGCTCAAGCCCGGTCCGCTCGACCCGAGCGAGTGGGTGGAGATGCGCGAGCACCCGCGGCTCGGCTGGGCGCTGCTGCAGCGCATCGAGTTCTTGCGCGAGTCGAGCGACATCGTGCTGCAGCACCAGGAGCGCTTCGACGGCTCGGGCTATCCCAGCCGGCTGAAGGGCGACCAGATCGTCCTCGGCGCGCGGCTCTTCGCGGTGGCGGACACGTTCGACGCCATCACCAGCGACCGCCCGTACCGCAAGTCGCAGCCGTACGAGATCGCGGTGCAGGAGATCCAGCGCGTGGCCGGCACGCAGCTCGACCCGGCGGCCGTGAACGCGTTCTGCAGCGTGCCCGCGGGCGACTGGCTGCGCATCCGCGCCGAGGTCGAGTCGATGTCGGAGACGGAGCAGAAGCTCGGCTGGACGCCGCCGCAGCGCGTGTTCGATCAGTTCATCGAAGCGCAGGCCCGGCGCACGGCGAGCCCGTCGACTCCTCCGAAGGTGGCGAGCGACCCGGCGGCGGCGACGGCGCTGGATTCAGGCGCGGCGGGCTCGTAACGGCGAGAGCAACAGCTTCACAGGAAGGAAAAAAGGAAGGGGCTCGGCCCTTGGCCCATGTTGGAATCCATGGTGCGCAAGGGTTGTGTTTGGCCTTTCGTTCGCTCGGGAGCGACCGCGTTCCGAAAGGACGGAGGGCCAGAATCCCTTCCTTTCTTCCTTCCTGTGAAGCAGTTGCAGTTGCTCCTGCTTTCAAGGCGCGCGCAAAAACCACGTCTTCAGATATTCCGTCTCCGGCACGCCCACGAGCGGCGCGTGGTCACGTCCCGCGCCGCGGCGCTCGAGGAGCTGCACGGGGCGCTTGGCCTCCTGCGCGGCCCACTCGATCACCTCGGCGAAGAGCGCGGTGGTCACCTTGCCCGAGCACGAGCACGTCACCAAGAGGCCGCCCGGCTTGAGCAGGCGCAGGCCGCGGTAGTTCACTTCCTTGTACGCGCGCAGCGCGCCCTCCAGGCCCTCCTTGCGCTTGGCGAACGCGGGCGGATCGATGACCACCATGTCGAACTTCTTGCCCTCCTTGTCGAGCGCGCGCAGGGCCTCCACGGCGTTGGCGGCGCGGGCCTCGACGTTCTTGAGGCCGTTCTTCTCGGCGTTCTCGCGCGTGCGCCGGACGGCGTCGGCGTCCTGGTCGATGGCGATGACGTGGTCGGCCTTGCGCGCCATCTGCAGCGCGAAGCCGCCGTGGTAGCTGAAGGTGTCCACGCACTCGCCGCGCGCCAACTCGCCCGCGAGCAGGTGGTTCTCGCGCTGGTCGAGGTAGCCGCCCGTCTTGTGGTCGGCGAGCAGGTCCACGCTCAAGGAGATCTCGCCCTCGTGATAGCCGACCGGGCCCGAGAGCTCGCCGTGCAGGAGGCCCTTGTGGCGCACGAGGCCCTCGTAGTCGCGCGAGCTGCCGTCGTCGCGGAACACGACCGCGCGCACGCCGCACTCCTCGACCAGCATGCGCGCCAGCGTCTCGCGCCGCGCCTCCATGCCCTCGGACAGATGCTGCACGCAGGCCACGTCGCCATACCGGTCCACGAACCAGCCCGGCATGAGGTCGCTCTCGCCGTTGACGAGGCGCACGGCGTCGACCTTGGGGAAGAGCGCCTTCCGCAGATCGCGCGCCGCGATGAGGCGGGCGCGCAGGAGCGCGTCGTCGAGCGGCTCGTCCTTGCGCGTGAGGATGCGCAGCGCGATGGGCGACTTCACGGCCCAGAAGCCGCGGCCGACGAAGTTTCCGCGCTGGTCGCAGGCGCGCACTTCAGAGCCGCTCGTGAGCTCAGGCGGCGCGGAGAGGATGTCGCTGCGGAAGATCCACGGGTGTCCGGCGCGGGCGCGCGTGCAGCCCTTGGGCGAGAGCGTGAGCGAGGGGATGGTCACGGGCGCTCCTCTCGCACAGAATCGCGCCCGGGAACAGGTGCGCACCTTTCGGCAGGTTTCCGCAGGTGCAAAAGAGCGAAACGCGCGGGCGTGCGTTAGGCTCGATGACCGTGACCGAACCCTCGACGCTCAAGGCCGTGCGCAGCCCCGAGACACCTCCGGGCGCGCCGCAAGCCATCTCTCCCCTGACGCCGCAAGAGGCGCAGAAGCTGGGCAACGCGCTGGCGCAGAACATCGGCCGCGCGCTCAAGGGGAAGGACGCGCTGGTGCAGCACGCGCTGTGTGCGCTGGCAGCGAACGGGCACCTGCTCGTCGAGGACGTGCCGGGCGTGGGGAAGACCACGCTGGCGCAGGCGCTCTCGCGCTCGCTGGAGCTGAGCTTCTCGCGCGTGCAGTTCACGAGCGATCTCTTGCCGGGTGACATCACGGGCGTGTCGGTGTTCGACCAGCGCAGCGGGAGCTTCGCCTTCAAGCCGGGGCCGCTCTTCGCGCAGCTCGTGCTGGCCGACGAGATCAACCGGACCACGCCGCGCACGCAGAGCTGTCTCTTGGAGGCGATGGCCGAGGGCCAGGTGTCGGTCGATGGCGTGGCGCGGCCGCTGCCGTCGCCGTTCCTGGTGATCGCGACGCAGAATCCGCACGAGCACGCGGGCACGTATCCGCTGCCGGAGTCGCAGCTCGACCGCTTCATCATGCGGCTCTCGGTGGGCTATCCGGACGCGTCGACCGAGCGCGCGCTCTTGATGGGCGGCGGGACGCACACGGAGCTGACCAAGCTCACGGCGGTCGCGGGCGCGCTGGAGGTGCGGCGGCTGCAGGCGGCGGTGCCGAACGTGAAGGTGGCGCCGGAGATCGCGGACTACGTGCTGGCGCTCGTGGCGGCGACGCGCAATTCGCCGCTGGTGCAGCTCGGCGCCTCTCCGCGCGGCGCGCTGGCCTTGTTGGCGGCCGCGAAGGCGCGGGCGCTCCTGCGGGGCCGCGCGTTCATCGAGCCCGACGACGTGAAGGAGCTGGTGGTGCCGTGTCTCGCGCACCGCGTGGCGCTGAGCGGGCGCGTGGGCGGCGAGGCCGATCGCCTGGCGAGTGAGCGCGTGGTCCGCGAGCTGTGCGAGTCGGTGCGCGCGCCGGAGTAGCCACATGAGCGCGGCGAGCCCAGAGCCAGTCGTGCGGGCCGGAGCGGTCGCCGGTGCCGGCCAGGTCGCGCGAGCTGGAGCGGTCGCCGGTGCCGGCCAGGTCGTCAGCACTGGCCCGGATGCGGTCAAGCCCTGGCCTGCGTGGAGCGGCTGGACGGCCTTCCGCGACCAGCGCGGCAAGACGCCCGCCTGGCGGCGCAAGCTCATCTTCACCTCGATGGGCCGCTGGTACTGCGGGCTCACCGTGGGCATCGGGCTCGCGGCCATCAACACCGGCAACAACCTCTTGTTCTTGGTCGTGGGCGCCTTGCTCTCGGGCATCGTGGTCAGCGGCATCCTCTCGGAGCGCGCGATCACGGGCATGCAGGTCGAGCGCAAGCTGCCGCTCTCGGCGACGGTGGGCCAGCCCGCGCTGGTGGGCCTGTGGGTCAAGAACGTGAAGCCGCGCACGGACAGCTTTTCGATCGAGGTGCGCGAGGCCGGCAGCGAGGTGGCGGGCGGCGTGTTCCTGCTCACGGTGCGGCCGGGCGAGGAGGCGGAGCCGGCGTATCGCTTCGTGCCGCAGCGGCGCGGCAAGCATGTGTTCGAGCGGCTGGAGATCGCCACGCGCTCGCCGTTCGGGCTCTTCGAGAAGGCGCGTCCGCTCGATCGCCCGGGCGAGCTCATCGTGTTCCCGCGCATCGTGGAGCCGCGGGTGGTGGCCGCGCGCGCGCAGGGCGCCGAGGGCGAGCGGCCGCTGGACAAGGCGGGGAGCGGCCTGGAGATGCACGGCCTGCGCGAGCACCGCACCGGAGAGGACGCGCGCTCGATCCACTGGCGCAGCTCTGCGCGGGCCGGGAAGCTCATCGGCGTCGAGCGCGAGGAGGAGCGGCGGCGGCGCGTGTGCGTGCTGCTCGATTCGCGGACGCTCGGCGGCCAGCGGCTGGAGACGGCGATCGAGCAGGCCGCGGCGCTGTTCACGCAGGCGCTCGACGAGGGCGCGGAGGTGGCGCTGTCGCTCCCGGGCCAGGGCCTGCAGTCGGGCTCGGGCGCGGCGCACCGGCGCGCGGGGCTGTCGATGCTGGCGCTGCTGTTCGCGGACAAGAACGCGCACGCGCCCGTGGTGCCGCCGCGGATGATGGTCCTCGACGCAGGGAGCGTGACGTGAGCGCGGCCTCGATGAGCTTCGGCCGCGGGCGCGGGATCACCCTCTTGGGCGGTCAGCGCCTCGCGTCCACGCTCACGGTGCTCTCGGCGTTCGGCGCGGTGGCCGCGTCGGGCGAGCTGGGGCTCCCGCTACTCGGACTGTTCGCGGTGGCCTTCGTCGGCGCCCTGCGCTACGGCCGCGCGGTCGCGCACAAGTTCAACGTCGCCTGGACCGTGCTGCTGGCGGCGGCGCTCATCCTCATCGGGCTTCAGGTCTTCGGGGGCGCGGTCGACATCGTGCTCGGCTCCTCGTGGTTCGCCCTGCTGCTGACGATCCACCGCCTGTGGAACCGCACCACCGAGCGCGACGAGATGCTGCTGCTCCTGCTCTCGCTGCTGCTGCTGTGCGCGGGCGCGGCCCTCTCGGCCGAGCTGCTCTTCGGCCTCGCCTTCGCGTGCTTCGCCGTGACCGGCACCTGGGCGCTCTCGCTCACGCACCTGCGCTTCCGCATCGAGGCCGCCAAGGGGCCGGAGGCCGAGGCGCTCCTGACCAGCCGCCGCCTCATCACGCCGCAGTTGCTCGGCGCGCTGGGCGGGCTGTCGCTCCTGGGGCTCCTGGGCGCGACCGTCGTCTTCTTCGTCTTCCCGCGCGTGACCATCGGCGGCTTCCACCGCGCGGCGCGGGCGTCGTCACAGGTGGGCCTCTCGGATCGCGTGGAGCTTCGCGGCAGCGGGACCCTGGAGGACGACCCGCGCGTGGTCCTGCGCGTGCGGCTGGATCCCGCGCCCAACAAGGCCGAGCTCGACATGCACTGGCGCGCCCGGGTCCTGGAGACGTGGACCGGTCAGGGCTGGAAGGCCCGCACCGACGAGCGCAGCGACCAGCCCGCGCGTTGGCTGCAGACGGGACGGCGGCGCCAGCATTGGGTCACGGCCGACATCGAGTCCGTGGGCGGGTTCACCGAGGGCGTCGTGCTGACGCCCGAAGGGACGCCCATCTCCGTGCGCTACCTGCGCCCGCTGACCGCGAAGCCCGCGCCGCAGCACACGCGCTGGGGCGCCGCCGGCGACGTGTTCTACGAGCCGATCGAGGTCGGCGACCTGCGCTACTCGGTGACGGTCTCGGTGCCGAACTCGATGGCCATCGCGGCCGAGGACGATCATCTCCCCGCCCAGTTGCCGCCGAACGCCAGCGTGGACGCCGAGCCGCCCGAGGACCTCGACCCGCGCATCCGCGAGCTGGGCCGCCGGCTGACGCAGGGCAAGCCGCTCTCGGTGGCGGTGGAGTCCGTGCGCAGCTACCTGGAGCAGAACTTCGCCTACACGCGCGAGCTGGCGGGCGATCAGACCGACCCGATCGCCCACTTCCTCTTCGAGCGGAAGAAGGGCCACTGCGAGCTGTTCTCCTCGGCGATGGTGCTCTTGCTGCGCTCGCAGGGCATCCCGGCGCGCAACGTGACCGGGTTCTACGGCGGCATCCGCACGCAGCAGGGCTACTACGCTGTCCGCAACGGCGACGCCCACTCGTGGGTCGAGGTCTGGATGCCGGGCCAGGGCTTCGTCACCTTCGACCCCACGCCCGCGAGCGACCGCGGCAGCCAGGAGTCGGGCCTGTGGGCGCGCACGGTCCTCCTCTGGGACGGGCTGCAGGCGCGCTGGCGCAGCCTCATCGTCGACTACGATCTGCTGGCGCAGGGCAGGGCCGTGCAGGGGCTGGGCGACCTGATGCGGGACGCCACGCGCAGGCTCTCGGGGAAGGCCGGGCCTGGCGTGCCGCGCCTGTCGGGGCCGGTGCTGTGGGCGCTCGCGATCGTCCTCGCCATCACGGCGCTCGTGGTCTGGCGGCGGCTGCGATGGCCGCGGCTCGTGGACGCGCGCGAACCCCTCACGCCCGACCAGGAGCGCGCCCAGCTCTTGCTCAAGCGCACCAAGGCGCGGCTGGCGAAGGCGGGCGTGCGTGTGCCCGAGGCGATCACCGCCCGGGAGCTGCAAGCGCAGGTCGCCCGCGACCGGCCTGAGCTGTCGCCGCAGCTCGCCGACATCGTCACCCTCTGGTCGCAGAGCCGGTGGGGTGGCGCGCCGCTGCACCGCAACCACGTGAACGCCTTGCTGCGCACGCTCGATCGCACGCTGCGCGAGACCGCGCGGGGCTGATAGAACACGGCCATGCCTGAGCTCCCCGAGGTCGAGGTCGCGTCGCGCCAGCTCCGGGCGTGGGCGCAGGGTCGCCGCATCGAGGGCGTGGACGTGCCCAAGACCCGCGTGGTCCGCGCTCAGCCGGTGTCCGCGTTCGCCCAGCTCGTCGGCAAGCGCATGCTGTCGATCGAGCGCCGCGGCAAGTGGATGCTGCTCGCCTTCGAGGGCGGCCTGGGCCTGCTGTCGCACCTGGGCATGACCGGCAAGTGGATGCGCCGCGCCAAGAGCGATCCCCTGGCGAAGCACACCCGCGCCACGCTGCTGCTCGAGGGCGGCTCGGCGCTGGACTATCGCGATCCGCGCCTCTTCGGCGTGCTCGAGGTGGGACCCTTCGAAGCCCTGACGAGCCAGCGGGCCCTCGCCACCTTGGGCCCCGACCCGCTGCAGGGCATCGACGCCGCGCGCCTCTCCGAGCGCTTCGCGCGCACGATCCGCTCGCTCAAGGAGACCCTGATGGATCAGACGCTCCTGGCCGGCCTGGGCAACATCCAGGTCGCCGAGAGCCTGTTCCGCGCGAAGCTGAGCCCCGAGCGACCGGCCCGTTCGCTCACGCGCGACGAGGTCGTCCGTCTGGCCCGCGCCATCGAGGCCTCCCTGCGCGCCACGCTCATGGCCGAGGACGGCCCGGACCCCATCGCCTACGTCGAGGAGGGCGGCGCGAATCTGTTCCAGGTCTACGGCCACGCCGGCGAGCCCTGCCCCGCGTGCAAGACGCCCATCGAGCGCATCGTGCAGGGCGGGCGGAGCAGCTTCTTCTGCCCGCATTGCCAGCCGCTGCCGAAGGGGATGAAGAGCCGAGTGAAGCCCGTGCGCGCAGCCAAGTCTGTGAAGGTCGCGAAGCCTTCGAGGATCGCCAAGCCGGCCAAGAAAGCGGTAACGCCCGCCCGCAAGGCGAGCAGGCCCAAGAAGGTACAGAAGCGGCGCTAGGAGCTGGCTCCCTCGTCCGCGTCCGCGAGGCTCGACTCGCTCTCGATCGTCCCGGGCGGCGCCTGGATCGCGGGCGCCTGGATCACCGGCAGCGCGAGCGGCCCGGGCGGCGGCTGCGGCGCGATGGCGCGGAACAGATACGTCAGCTCGAGCTCCCCCGCGATGGCCCGCCTCCGCGCCGAGGGCCCGATGTGCATGAAGCGCACCGAGGTCGACGGCAGCGCACGCAGGAGCAGCTTGAGCGACGCGTTCACCCACTTGGTGAACGGGTGGTGCTTCTTGGTCTGGTCGTTCCCGCGCCAGAAGTTCGTGTGCGCATAGAGCCGGGCCGGTTCGAGCTTGCCGGCCTGGGCATCACCCAGGCGCAGGACGAGGCAGTCGCTGCGCTCCTCATCGATCTGCGACCAGCCCGCGAACGGCCCGGCCGGCTGCTCGTGCACCACGATGTCCCGGCTGTGCACGCGGTGGAACAGCACCACACGCCGCTCACCAGGGACCGACTCGCGCCGCTCGAGCACCGACGGGTTCTCGAGCAGCGCGCGCGGGTCGCCCTTCAGGTACCGGCCGTTCGAAGCGACGACACCGGGGTCCTTCTCGTCGAGCAGCTTGAGCGCGTGCGCGACGTCGGCATCATCGAGGAACATCCAGATCAGACGGGCGGCCATGGGGACCGCGTGTGTAGAGCAATCAGCGCGACGGATCCACTGTCACGTCGACCGCGCGTCCGCCGAACGACAGCGCCACGGGCCCCAGGTGCGAGAAGACCCCCACGAGCTTCGGGCCCGTCGCGAGGTGGATTCCGTCGAGCAGCCACTCCGAATCCCCCGGCGGGAGAGCCGAGGCGTCGAGCACGCAGACGGTGCCCACCGTGACGTGCAGGGTGTCGCCCTCGAACGCACAGGCGGCGCCGCTGGCCACGATCCGGGCCTTCTGCGTGACGTGCAGCGTGACCGACACCTTGAGCGCCTTGCCGCCGCCCGCGGGCGTGATCGTGACCGTGCCCGCGTGGTCCCCGACCGCGAGGCCGGCCGCGTCGGCGTCGATGGTGAGCCGCATCGGCGTCGTGCCGGAGGGCCGCGGGAGGTGGAGCCAGGCCGCGCTGGCCTTGGCCTGCACGGGGACGCCGAGGCCACCCTCCGCGCGCACCGACACCACCTGCGCACGCGCGCTCCCGTCGGGCGTCGAGGTCAGCTCCACCGCGTCACGCGAGACGGTCAGCGCGGCGTCCGTGGGCGACTTCACGAGACCGTCCAAGGCCGTCAGCGCCGCCGCGGCGTCGATGCGTCCAGCCGACACACCCGAGACCTTCTTGGCCGACTGCACGATGGCCTCCTTCACGTTCGCCGCCGTCGCCTCCGGGTGCGCCGACCACAAGAGCGCGGCGAGGCCGGACACGAAGGGCGTGGCCATGCTGGTGCCGTCGTAGCTCTCGTAGCGCCCGGGCGAGGTGGTCGAGAGGATGCCCACGCCCGGAGCGGCCACCAGCGCGCCGGCGTTCGAGAAGTCCGCGAGCGCGTCGGTCTGCGTGGTGGCGCCCACGGAGATGACGCCGTCGCCCTTCACGTTCGCGGGGAAGCCTGGCGCGGAGTCGCCGTCGTTGCCTGCAGCCGCGATGAAGAGCGCGCCGCGCTTCTCTGCCCGCGCGATGGCGTCCACGATGGTGGCGCTGGTGCCGCCGCCGCCCCAGCTCGCGTTGATGACGCGCGCTCCGTGGCTCGAGGCGTAGTCGATGGCGCGGGCGAGGTCGTCCGAGCGGCCGCCCTGCGTGCCGATCGCGCGCACGGCCATGAGCTGCACCTGCCAGTTCACGCCCGCCACGCCCTTGCCGTTGTTGCTCGCGGCGCCGATGATCCCCGCCACGTGCGAGCCGTGCCAGCGCTCGCTGCCGGTGGTGGCCGACTGCGGATCGCCCTCGGCGACCCCGTCCACGAAGTTCGCGCCGTGCAGGTCGCCCGCGATGCCGTCGCCGTCGTTGTCCTTGCCGTTGTCGCTCTCGTCTGGGTTCGTCCACAGGTTCGGCGTCAGGTCCGTGTGCTGCAGGTCGATGCCGTCGTCGACGATCGCCACCACGGTCTTGCGGTCGCCCGTCGTGCGGTCCCAGGCCTTGGGCGCGTTGATCTTGGCGAGGCCCCACTGCTGCGAGAAGTCCGTGTCGTTCGGCGTCTTGAGCCGCGGGTACACGAACACCGGCTCGGCACGGGCCACGGCCGGATCCAGGGCCAGCGCACGCGCAGCCGCGTCCACATCGGCGCCCTTCGGCAGCGGCACACGCCACAGCGGCGGCGACTCATCGCTCGACAGCTCGGCCACCGGCTCCACCGCGCGCGCGAGCGGCCCCTGCGCCGCGAACGACGGCAACTGCGCCGCCGTTTTGAGCTGCACCAGCACCACGTCGTCGATCGTGCGCACCTCGGCCTTCGGGTTCCCGCACGCCATCGCCATGCCCACGAACGCGAACGCGAGCGGAACCACCTTGCGCTTCTTCCTGGGCTTGAGGACATCGCGCCGGTACGCCCGCTGCTGCATGGGCGCCGCGGTGCCCGCATAGCGCGGCAAAGGCTCCGGCGGATCGCCGTCGAAGAGCGGGTCGAACGGCTCGGGCACGCCCAGGAGGCCCTTGGGGAGCGCGCGCGGCACAGCCGTGGGCGCGAAGGAACAGAGATCGGTCGCGAGTTGCATGTGAGGCTCCAGCGCGTGAGTGCGCGCCGGGGCCGATTGCAGCCCGCGTGCCTGCTCGCGTTCACTCTGGAGGTCGCGCGAGGTCAGACCAAGGGTGGTCGCGTTTCGCTACACGAGTGGAGCGTTTCGAGACCAGGGGTGTCCTAAAATCGGACCACCATGAGCGACTCCCCCGCGCGCTGGGACGGCCCCGACCTCGTGCTGACCCTGCACGCGCAGCCCGGCGCCAGGCGCACCGAGGTCCACGGCCTGCACGACGGCGCGCTCAAGCTGCGCCTGGCCGCGCGCGCGATCGAAGGCGCCGCGAACGCCGCGCTCGTCGAATTCCTCAGCGAGACGTTCCGCGTGCCCAAGCGCCAGGTCACGCTCGAATCCGGCGAGACCAGCCGGCACAAGCGCGTGCGCGTCCGTGCGCCCGACGCGGCGCTCTCGCTCATGATCCTGCAGTCCTGGGGCGTCTAGCTCTGTCCGCTAGATCAGCTCGTACGCCTTCGCCAGCGCCTGCTCGATGAGCGCCGGATCGCCGCCGCCCGACTGCGCCAGCTCGGGCTTCCCGCCGCCGCGCCCGCCCGTGATCTTCGACAGCTCCTTCACCAGATCGCCCGCGCGGTACTTCTTGGACAGGTCGCTCGTCACCGCCACGAGCAGCGACGCCTTGCCGTCCTTCTCGCCCGCCAGCACGATGATGCCGCTCTTCATCTGGTCGCGCAGCTTGTCCGCGAGCTCGCGCAGCACCTCGGCCTCGCCGCTCTCGTGACGCGCCGCCAGCACCTTCACGCCCTTGATCTCGCGCGCGGTCGTCGCCAGCTCCACGCTCTTGCTCGCGGCCGCCTTCTTGTGGAGCGCGTCGAGCTCCTTCTCCAGCTCCTTCACGCGCGCGAGCGTCTGCTCGGTCTTGAGCGCCACGTCCTTCGGCGCGCCGCGCAGGAGCGCCGCGGCCTTCGCGAGCTGCTGCTCCTCCTCGTGCACGGCCTTCACCGCCTCGGGGCCCGTGAGCGCCACGATGCGCCGCACGCCCGCCGCGATCGCGCCTTCGCTCGCGATCTTGAAGAAGCCGATGTCACCCGAGCGCGACACGTGCGTGCCGCCGCAGAGCTCCATCGACGGCCCGATCTGCAGCACGCGCACGTTCGCCAGCGTCGTGTACTTGTCGCCGAAGAACGCGATCGCGCCCGACTTCACCGCCGCGTCCGCGTCCATCACCCGCGTCTGCGCCTCGAAGTTGCCGAACACGAGCTGGTTCACGCGCGACTCGATGGCCTCGCGCTGCTCGTCCGAGAGCGGCGTGTAGCTCGTGTAGTCAAAGCGCAGGTGATCCGGCGCCACGACAGAGCCCGCCTGCTTCACGCCCTCGCCGAGCAATTCACGCAGCGCGCGGTGCAAGAGGTGCGTCGCCGAGTGGTTGCGCCGCAGGCCCAGGCGCCGCGACTTGTCGACGAGCAGCTGCACCTCGTCGCCCACGCGCAAGGAACCCTCGGTCACCTTCACCGCGTGCACGATGAGGCCCTGCACCGGCTTCTGCGCGTCCGACACGTCTGCGCGGCCCGACTGGCCCACGATGTTGCCGTGGTCGCCCTGCTGGCCGCCGCTCTCGCCGTAGAAGGGCGTCCGGTCGAGGACGAGCTCGCCTTCCTCGCCCGCGAGGAGCTGCTGCGCGCGCTTGCCGTGGCTCAGGATCGCCGTGATCTTGCCCGCTTGAATCGGCGCGCCCTCGGCGTCCACGCGCTCGTAACCCAGGAACTCCGTCTCCTTCAGCTCGCCCGCGAGCGCCTTGTAGAGGTCGCCGATCGCCGCCTCGCCCGAGCCCTCGAACGTCGAGCGCTTGCGCTGTTCCTCCATCTTCGCGTCGAAGCCCGCGACGTCCACCGTGCAGCCGCTCTCCGCCGCGATCACCTGCGTCAGGTCGAGCGGGAAGCCGTACGTGTCGTGCAGGAGGAACGCGACCGCGCCGTCGATCTGCTTGGCGGCGCCCTTCACGCGCTCGATCTCCTCGCCCAGGATCGCGCTGCCGCGATCGAGCGTGCGCAAGAACGCCTCCGTCTCGTGCTTCACCGTCTCCAGAATCCGCACGCGCGAATCCGCGAGCTCCGGGAACGCCGCCGACATCGTCTCGATGACCTTCGCGCACACGCTCGCGTAGAGCGAGGGCTCCTTGGTCAGCCGCTGCGCATGCCGGATCGCGCGACGCAGGATGCGCCGCAGCACGTACCCGCGGCCCTCATTCGACGGCAGCACACCGTCGGCAATCAGGAAGCTCGCCGCACGCGCGTGATCGCTGACCACCCGCATCGACGCCGAATCCCCCTGCGCCGTCACGGCCTCGGCCGCCGAGTACGTCTTCCCCGCGATGCGCGCCGCCTCCTGAATCAGCGGCTGCAACAGGTCCGTGTCGTAGTTCGACGGCACGTCCTGCACCGCCGCCGTCACGCGCTCCAGACCCGCGCCCGTGTCGATCGACGGCTTGGGCAGCGGAATCAGCGCGCCGCCCTTCTCCTTGCGCTCGAACTGCATGAACACGAGGTTCCAGATCTCCATCCACGCGTCGCTGCCGTGCTCGCTCTCGTCGAGCTCGCCGTAGAACCGCTTGGCGTGCGCGTCGATCTGCGCGCCCGTGAAGTCGCCCTTCAGGCGGAACAGGTGCAGCTCCGAGCACGGCCCGCACGGACCCGTGTCGCCCATCGCCCAGAAGTTGTCCTTCTTGCCCAGGCGGAAGATGCGCTCCGGACGCACGCCGACGGACTTCCACAGCTCCTCGGCCTCCGTGTCCGCGGGCAGCCCGTCGTCCTTGTCGCCGCCGAACACGGTGATCGCCAGGCGATCCTCGGGCAGCCCCAGCGTCTTGGTCACGAACTCCCACGCCCACGCGACCGCGTCCTTCTTGAAGTAGTCGCCGAAGCTGAAGTTGCCGAGCATCTCGAAGAACGTGTGGTGCCGCGCCGTGAAGCCCACGTTCTCGAGGTCGTTGTGCTTGCCGCCCGCGCGCACGCACTTCTGCGTCGAGGCCGCCCGCGAGTAGTCGCGCGTCTCGCGGCCGGTGAAGACGTCCTTGAACTGGTTCATGCCCGCGTTGGTGAAGAGCAGCGTCGGGTCGTTCTGCGGCACGAGCGACGACGACTTCACGCGCCGGTGTCCCTTGCTCTCGAAGAAGGACAGGAACGCTTCGCGGATCTCGACTGCCGAGCGGGGCTTCTGGGTGTTCTGGGTCGACATAGGGGGGCGGAAGATAGGGTCACAGGCGCAGGATGTCGAGAGGACTGCGGCCCCTCTCCAGACCCGCGCGGGAAAATCGTCTGACACCTCCCCGCGGCCCCCTCGTTCATCACCCTGCAACGAGCGGCGTCTCAGCTTGAGAAATCCGGTCGATCGCCAGGCGCAACCCCCGCGATTTCATTCAGGAACTACGCGCGCGCCCTTGGACTGACCTTTGCACACCCAGCCGAGGCTCTCCCTGCCTTGGGGTCTCGCATGTCGCGCAAGTCCGCTCTCTCTGTCCTCTCCGCAACCCTCGCCGCCCTCTGCCTCACGTCCACCGCGCGCGCGAACCCCTCCGCCTCGCTGACGGTCACGCAGACGCAGACCGACGGCTCGCCCATCCCGGCGGGCGGCGTCCTCAACGGCACCGCGGTGCTGGTCAACGTCCAGTACCAGCTCACCGACCTCCCCTCGGATGGCGCCTTCATCGAGTTCGACATCTGCGCGCCCGGCCAGAGCATCGCCGGCTACCCCTCGGGCGGCGAGATCGAGTGGGGGAACCAGCCGGCGTGCACCCTCGCCAACGGCAGCGGCGGCGTCCGCGTGCGCAGCCCGCACATCGGCTCGTCGGGCTCCGCCACCCAGGCCGTGACCGGCGTCTACACCATCGCCCTCGCCACCTCGGGCATCATCGACGGCGCCAACACGCAGTGGACCGTGCCCGTGCGCGTGGTCATCGACTCCACCGCCCGCCCCACGCTCTACAGCAGCTCGTTCGTGATCCTCGGCACCAGCGCGTATTCGCCGCTCTTCTCCACCTCGATCTTCGGCGTCGTCGCCGCGCCCGCGCCCGTCGGCGGGGCGCCTGGCTACAACGTCAGCTTCCACTTGCAGCCCACGCAGTGGCCGTGGATCACCGGCATCGCGCCCATGCCGCACACCACCGTCACCGGCACCATCCCCGCTGGCGCGCAGTACGTCGGCTACAACATCGCGCCGCTCTCGGACATCACCAACTACGGCCCCGCCTTCGTCGCCGCCACCTTCAACGACAACCGCGCCTTCACGCTCGGCAGCGACGGCACGACCTACTCGTTCTCGCTCGACCACCTCATCACCTTCGCCAACAACGACACCGCCGTCGATCTCACGCTCTGGTTCCCCAAGACCGCGCACACGGTCGCGCACACGCCGGTCACCGCCGCGTTCTCCAACGGCGCCACCTTCAACGACGACCCCACCATCGTCCTCGGCGACGCCTTCACCTACGGCAACAAGATGCACCGCGAGTGGAACGGCTGGTGGACGACGCTCGCCGCCAACTCCCCGAACTATGGCGACAACCCGACCGAGTACGTCTCGGCAGGCGGCCTCATCGAGTGGTGGGTCTACTTCGGCTTCACCAACGAGAACTGGGGCGCGGCCGCGGGCGTGAACCCGGCGCTCATCGATCAGATCCCGCCGGGCGAGGCCGTCTACGACGTCTATTCGGTGCGCGACGACAACGGCAGCCGCGACGTCAGCGACCTCGTCGACTTCTCCATCTCGACCGAGCCGGGCTGCGGCCCCGGCCCCGGCACGACCTGGACCCCCGCGGGCCTGCACGATTCGGCGACGCTCGCCACCGCCCGCTGCCTGCGCGTGATGTACCCGGGCGTGTACCAGACGTCGGTGTCGATGCAGTATTCGGCGCGCCAGACCGCCGCCGCCGAGGCGCAGGTCCTCTCCTCGCCCGCCGGCTACGTCTTCGACGACAACTACGCCTACGCGCTCCTCGACAACGGCGCGGGCGTGCACGCGGGCAACTCCACGAGCGTCTGGGCCGGCGACCCGACCATCGCGCAGATCACGGGCCGGGTCACGGTGCAGAACGCCGCCCAGCCCATGACCTGGACCTACCCCGCCGAGTGGACCTTCCCGTACGCGAAGGTCGGCGACGACGTCTACGCAGGGGCTGGCGTGCCGTTCCACCAGGACGCGAACGCGCCCGCGGGCTTCACCGACCTGACCTTCTCCGAGACGCTGCCGCTGGAGCTCGATCTGCGGGGGCCGCCCACGCTCGCGCCGGGCTACGCGTATCCGATCGGCGACGACGGGCAGCCGATGATCCCCTCGTGCACCTGGAACGCGCAGGACCGCTCGCAGCTCCCCATCGTGCCGGCCTCGTTCACGTGCACGTTCGCGGGCCACTATCCGGCGTACCGCGAGGAGCCGTTCACCACCCCGGGCTGCAACGCCACCAACGAGTACTGCCTGAACAACTGGCAGACCAAGGACGCGAGCGGCAACTACGTGCTCAACGAGTTCGTCTTCCAGGTGCCGCAGCACATCATCTCCGGCTACCAGGGCCAGCAGATCGTGCAGCGCTTCTCCGCGTGGTCCACGCAGCCGCTCGATCAGAACGGCAACCCGCGCGCGGGCTCGTCGGCCGCCACCGCGTACCTCAGCGGGCCCAACGAGAACCTGCTCGCCATCAACGGCGTCTTGCAGGTCGGCCTCACCGACGTCGCGCAGGCGAGCGTCATCACCGCGCACAGCACCGTGCCGTTCAACCTGAGCTACGCGAACTCGGGCAGCGCCGCCATCGCCAACACGCGCATCTACGATCTCCTGGGCCGCGACTCGACCACCGGCGCGCCCCTCGCGGGCTGCGAGACGCCCCGCTTCGTCTCCGCCGTGAACCAGGGTGGCGATCCCGCGCCCCTCATCGAGTACACGACCGACGCCGCGCCGCAGCCGAACGACTCGAGCAACTGGTCCGCGACGCCTCCGTCCGATCTCTCGCT
>JAFEBC010000929.1 GCA_018266095.1 Deltaproteobacteria bacterium | reverse complement strand
CGCGCGCGTTGTGCCTGGCCTTGCCCACGAGCGAGCGGGCCACGTGCTTCATGACGATGAGCTTGGAGCCCATCGCGCCCATGGTGCGCACGCCTTCCTTGCCGAGCTTGCCGGTCAGGTACTGCTCGCGCGTCTTGCGGCGCTGCAGCTTGCCGGACGAGGTCTTGGGCAGCGCGCCCGGGGGCACGAGCTGGACATCGGACACGGCCAATTGCAGCTCGTCGTTCACGCGGGCCACGATGGCGGCCTTGAGCGCCTCGGGATCCTGCGCGCGCGTCTCGACCACCACCACGACCTCTTCCGACGACTTGCCGGGCCGCGAGAACACGACCGCGGAGCCCTTGCGCACGCCGGGGACCTCCTCGACGGCCCACTCGATGCGCTGCGGGTAGTAGTTGCGCCCGTTGAGGATGAGGATGTCCTTGATGCGGCCGGAGATGAAGACCTCGCCGTCCGCGAGGTAGCCGAGATCGCCCGTGCGCAGGAAGCCGCCCGCAGGCTGCATGCCAGCGGCCTTGGAGGCCTCGGCGTTGTTGAAGTAGCCCGCGGCCACCGACGGGCCCTTGAAGCAGATCTCGCCCACGGTGCGGTCCGGCAGCACCGTGGCCTCGTCGTCGAGGATGACGAGCTCGGGTCCCGGGAAGGTCTTGCCGCAGTTGACCACCTCGAGCATCTGCGGCGTGCCGTCCTTGCCGTCGAGCGTGGCGTCGTGCGCGGCCGGCTTGGCCTTGCGGTCGGCGTGGTACGCGTGCGCGTCGATGCGGTCCGTGCGCAGCGGGTCGTCGATGTTCACGAACGCCATCGCCAGCGTGGCCTCGGCCATGCCGTAGCAGGGCAGGAGCGCCTCGGGCTTGAGGCCGGCGGGCTCGAACGCCTTCACGAACGCGCGCATCGTGTCCGGATTGATGGGCTCGGCGCCGCAGCCGAACACGCGCATCTGCGAGAGGTCCCACTTCTTGAGCTGCTCGGCCCGCGCGCGCTTGGTGACGAGCGCGTACGCGAAGTTGGGCGCGAAGGAGATGGTGCCCTTGTGCTTGCTGATCGTCTCCATCCACAGCGTCGCGTTCTTGATGAACGAGAGCGTGGGGATGTACACGACCGACACGTACTGCGTCAGCGGGGCGATGACGAATCCGATGAGCCCCATGTCGTGGTAGAGCGGCAGCCACGACACCCCCTTGTCGCGGCGGTTGTCGGCGCCCAGGCCGTCGATCATGATCGCCTTGGCGTTGGCCTTCAGGCTCCCGTGCGTCACCATCACGCCCTTGGGCGCCGCGGTCGAGCCGCTGGTGAACTGCAGGAACGCCGTGTCCTCGTCGGCCGAGTGCACGGGCCGCTCCGAGAGGAGCTTGCCGCTCACGTCCTTGGCGAGATCCGCGGCGGTGACGAGCTTCTCCAGGGTGGGCACCTTGCCGACGACGCCCCAGAGGATCTGGTCCACCTTGTCGCCCGCGATGAGCACGCGCGGCTGCGCTACATTGAGAATATTGACCAGCGACTCCATGAAGGCGTCGAGCTTGCCCAGGGAGAGCGGCGGGTAGAGCGGCACCGGCACGAGGCCGGCCCAGAGCGCGGCCAGGAACGAGGGCACGAACTGCTCGCCGTCCGGCACCACCAGCGCGACGCGGTCGCCCTTCTTCAGGCCGAGCGACATCAGATGGTGCGCCCGCTTCTGCACCTGCGCGCGCAGCTCGGCGTACGTCCACGTGAGGTCGCCGAACTTGCCGTCCGCGAGCCTGGCGCCCACGAAGGTCATCGTCTGAGAGGTGATCTCGCCGGCCTGATCGAGCGCCTCGACGACGCCGCGCGCGGGATAGCGGCCGTCCACGGGCACGGGCGCCTGCATCTTCGCGGACTGGCTGGAGATTCCGTCGTGGGGCGACATCAGGGGCTTCCTCTCAGGTGACCAAACGTGTGTCGAGGGCGCTCCGTCTAACGGGCGGAGGGCGTGTTCGTCAAGTCGCGTCAACGCCCGACATGGACAACCGTCCGAGGGGGCTTTCCTTTTTGCTGCGGCTCCTGTTAGACAGCGCCATCCGGAGGGTCCCTTTGAGCGAAGTCACCACCAGGACCGGCAAGGAGCTGCTCGAGGCCACACGCGCGTTCTCGCAGGAGAGCGTGGCCAAGAGCTGGCTGCACGTGCTCTCGACCCTCCTGGTGTGGGGCGCGCTCTCGACTGTGCTTGTTTCTCCAGCACATTGGGCGCTCAAGGTGCCGGTCGCGTTCATCGCGGGGCTGACCGTGGTGCGGATGTTCGTGCTCTACCACGATCACTTGCACGGCTCGTTCTTGCGCAGCTCGCTCCCGGCGCGCGCGTTCTTCGCGGTGTTCGG
>JAFEBC010000928.1 GCA_018266095.1 Deltaproteobacteria bacterium | reverse complement strand
TCGACGCGCGCAGCGGCACGTTCACCAGCGCGGGCGCGAAGAGCTTGAGCTCGGGGCCTGCCGACGCCACAGCGCCCAGGGCCGCACCGAGCGGCGCCTTGGGCGGCGCGTTCACCAGCGGAGCATCGCCGGAGAGCATCGAGACCACGTGATCGATGAGGTGCTGCAGCGTGGTCTGCGCGTTCAGGAGCGAGCGCGGGAGGCCGCCCACGCCCGGCCAGGCCTTCTGCAGGTCGCCGTCGAGCTCGACCGTCATGAGCGAATCGAAGCCTAAGTCGCCGACCAGCGTCTGCGAGGTCTTGAGCGCCTCGGCCGGGAACGCGCTGATGCGCGCGGCGGCGGCGACGACGGACTTGGTGACCTCCGCCACGAGCTGGGCCTGCGGACGCTTCTGGTTCGCGCTCGAAGCGGCGAGCGGCGCGGCCTGGGCCGGTGCGGTCTGCGCGGGAACGGTCTGCGCAGGCGGCGGCATGGTCGGCGCGACCTGCGCGACGGGCGGCGGCGCGGTGTACACGGGCGCGGGCACGCTCATCGGCGACGGCGGAATCGACAGCGTCGCCGACGAAGCCTGCGTCCCGGCGGCGCGCATGGCCAACGCCAGCGCCTCCGTCTGCTCGGGCGAACCCGCGTGCGACGAGAGCGCGGCGGCCTGCCGCTCGAGGACCTGTGCCTGCGACTTCAAGAGCTCGACCTGCGCGCGGAACAGCTCGACCAACGAATCCATCCGTGCACTCCTCGTGCCTGAGGGCTGCTGCCCCCCCGTGTGCGCGCCGTTCGGCTGCGCGACCTGCTGCTGCGCGACCTGCGTGGAGAGCGTCTGCTGCGCCTGCGCGGCTTGCGCAACGGCAGCGCCCGCGATCACCGGGATCGGCTCCTGAGACGCGCCCGGCGCGGCCTCGACGACCCAGTACGGCTGCTGCTCGATGGGCGACGCGGGCAGCGTGACGAGGCCCGCGCGGCCCTCGAAGAGCACCGTGAGATCGAGCGGGACGCCGATGCTCCAAAGCTGTCCCAGCGCGGCGTGGAGCTGCGCGAGGCCGTCGTCCTCGCGGGCGGCGAGCGTCAGGTTGAGCAGGCGATCGCCCTCTGCCAGCGTTGCCTTGGCGAGGCCCGTGAGCACCGTGCCCGCGCCGACCTGCACGAACACGCGCGCGCCCGACTGCGCTGCGGACTTCAGCGCGCCCTCGAAGTCGACCGGCGCGGCGCCGTGGCGGACCCAGATCTGCTTCACGCCTTCGAACTCTGGCGGGAGCGCAGACGGGAGCTCGGCCGGGTAGAGCGCGGCGGTGATGCCGCTGATCACGGGCATCTTCGCCTGCGACAGCGCGAGCGCAGCGGTCAGCTCCTGCATCGGCTGCGCGATGGCTGCGACGAGCGGCGAGTGGAACGCGTGCGACACGTCGAGCGGCGTGACCTTCAGGCCGCGCGCCTCGAGCAGCGGACGCGCGGCGGCGAGCCCCGGCGTGGCGCCCGAGATGACTGTCTGCGTGGGGTGATTCAGGTTCGCGGCCACCACCGGCTGCGCGCCCGTGGCCTGGTGCAGCGGCGGCAGCTCGGCCAGCGCGGCGTGCACGAGCGCGCGCTCGCCCGCGACCGAGGCCATCGCGCCGCGATCCATCAGCGGCAGGCCCATCATCAAGAGGCCGCGCCTGGCGACGAGCCGCACGCACTCCTCGGGCGACAGCATGCCCGCGGCGCTCGCGGCCACGAACTCGCCCAGGCTGTGGCCCAGGGTCATCTGCGCGTCGACGCCGAGGTCCGTGAGCAGCCCGTGCAGCGCGAGCCCGAGGGCCGCCATCGCCGGCTGGCACACCTGCGTCGCCGTCAGGCGCGCCTGCGCCTCGGGCGAATCGACCTGCGGATAGAGGAACGAGCGCAGCGTGCCGCCGAGCTTCTGGTGCAGCTCGGGGCCGAGCGCGTCGTCGAGGGAGTCGAGCCGCGCGCGGAACGTCGGGAGCTGCTCGTACGCCTCGCGGAGCAGGCCGATGCGCTGCGCACCCTGGCCCGGGAACAAGAGCGCGATCTTGCGATCGCCGGCCGCGAAGGGCCCTTGCGCGAACGTCACGCCCGGCGCGAGCGCGTGCGGCTTCTCCGGAGTGGGCTCGGCGGCGTCGGCGGGCGCGGGCTTCTGCTGCAGGGCCGCGATGGCTTGCGTGAGCCGCTGCGTGAGCTG
>JAFEBC010000927.1 GCA_018266095.1 Deltaproteobacteria bacterium | reverse complement strand
TTGCGCCGCGAGAACTCGCCGATGCGACGCTCCTTGGCCTGGCTCCAGCGCGGGTGGTCCACCTCGGGGTTCACGTTCGCGTAGAAGCCGTACTCGACCGCGCTCTGCTTGTTCCAGGTCGTGGCCGGCTGCGTCTCTTGCAAGCGGATCTTGACGATCGACTTGATCCCCTTGAACCCATACTTCCACGGCACCACGAGCCGGATGGGCGCGCCGTTCTGGTTCGGCAGCACCTCGCCGTACAGGCCCACCGCGAGGATGGTCAGCGGGTGCATCGCCTCGTCCATCCGCAGGCCTTCGACGTACGGGTAGTCGATGCCTCCGCCGCCGCGCTGGCCGGGCATCTGCTCGGGCGCGAGCAGCGTCTCGAAGGCCACGTACTTCGCGCGCGCCGTCGGCTCCACCTTGTCGAGCAAGGTCTTGAGCGGGAAGCCGATCCACGGGATCACCATCGACCACGCCTCGACGCAGCGCATGCGGTAGATGCGCTCCTCAAGCTGCAGCTTGAGCAGCTCCTCCAGGCCGAACGTCTTCGGCTTGCCGGCCTCGCCCTCGACCTTCACTGACCAGGGCGAGGTCTTGAGCGTGCCGGCGTTGGCCTTCGGGTCGTCCTTGGCGTAGCCGAACTCGTAGAAGTTGTTGTAGCCGGTGATCTCGTCGAACGAGTTGAGCTTCTCGCCGTCCGGCGCCTTGCCCGGCTTGTAGCCAGTGAGCCTGGCGTTGTGCCCGGTGCCCGCCTCGGCGGCGCCCGAGCCCAGCAGCACCGCGCCCGCTCCGGCAGCGCCCAAGGCGAGGAACTCGCGCCGCCGCAGGAAGAGCGACTTGGGCGTGACCTCGGACTCTGGAAGGCTGAATCGATTGGGCATGGCTCGCTCCCTCGCAGGTTCTGACGCCCGCAGGGTCAGAACGTTACGCACGAGAGCGATATTCTTCCAAAACCCACGGTCTTGAGGCTCGGACTCGAGGTCGGCCCGAGCGCGCGCCCGGCTACTCCGTCGCGGCGACGGGGGCTGCGGCGGCCTCGGCCTTGCGGACGATGGGCGGCACCGCGGCGAGCGGCGTGGGCGGCGGCGCGGACACGGGAGCCTCGCCCTTCTTGCGCGCGTTCCACTGCTCGCGGGCGGCCTTCTGCTCGTCGGCCGAGAGCTGGGCGCGGTGCGTGTCGCAGATGAACCCAGCGCGAGGACCGCGCGAGCGGTTGGTGCAACCCTCGACCCGGCAGGTCATGTCCAGCGACCGGCGCGCCCGCTGCAGCCGC
Organism: Deltaproteobacteria bacterium; assembly: GCA_018266095.1. Lineage (GTDB taxonomy): Bacteria > Myxococcota > Myxococcia > Myxococcales > 40CM-4-68-19 > CAIWCD01. The sequence goes on along the minus strand of JAFEBC010000927.1, from coordinate 503 downwards.
GGCGGCAGCACCACCACCTTCGGCCCGGCCTTGAGCACCGCCACCTTCTCGCTCTTCTTCTGCTTGGCCAGGAGCGCGCGCTGCTCGTCCAGGGACAGCGACTTGGCGTGCTCGCTGCAGAAATAGCGGTTGCGCGGACCCTTGCCCGGCTTGCCGCAGCCCGGCACCGGACACAAGCGCCCGTGCTTGCTCAGCGACGGCGCGGCCGCCCGGATCCCCTTCAGCGACTCGCGCACGCGGCGCTCGACCTCGGCCGTGATGAGCTCGGTGAGCTGGCCGGTGATCTGTTCGACGAGCCCCTGCAACGACTGCGGCGCATTCCGCTTCGCCATTCGAATCATCTCCAAAAGGTTGTCAGGCGCGGTTTCTCTAACCGCAAATCAGCGCCCGAACAAGGACTTCAATCGATTGGCGGCCTCATCCTGGACATTCTTCGGGTCAGGCTTGTCCTTGCTGTCCTTGGAGCCGCCGAGCAATCCGCCCGCGACATTGCCGAGCACGCT
>JAFEBC010000926.1 GCA_018266095.1 Deltaproteobacteria bacterium | reverse complement strand
GGCGGCGGCGACCACGGCGGCGGCGGGCACCACTAGGGCAGTCGCCTCCGAGGCCTGCTGACAAGTCTTCGAGCCTCATCCCCCTCAAGGCTCGGGGAGGGCGGCGCCGGATCCGAGAGGACCGGCGCCGTCTTTTTTTGTGCGCTTGACTGGAATTTTCCATAGCCGACAATCGTGGGATGCCAAACCATCCCCTCGCTCCGCTGGCCCTGTTCCTGGGCTCGTTGGTCCCGGTGGCGGCGCACGCCGGCGACGCCTCGGTCGACATGCAGCCCGCGAACTCGATCGCGCTGGTCGAGATCCACAGCGCCCTGGAGCAGGTCGACGAGCTGCGGCGCGGGGCGTTCAACCGCGATCACTTCAGCAACGTGGTGCGGCAGGGCGTGCTCAGCGCGGTGCCCAACCTGCGCCTCATGTCACCCGAGTCGGCGGCCGAGCGGCTGCGCGGCGCGCACATCGATCCGCAGAAGGCCACGGCCGCGGACGCGCCGGCCATCGGACGCGCGGTGGGCGCGGACCTCTTGCTCACGGCGCAGGTGCTCACCATCGACGACCGGCTCACGCTCGACCTGCACCTCTTCGACGTGCGCGACGGCCGCATGGTGGGCGCGGGTCAGGCCACTGGCGACACGCAATTGACGCTCGAGGACAACGTGAGCGCGGCCGTGCACAAGGTCACCGCGCGCGTGCCGCGGCCGGATCTGACGCGCAACCGCGTGCTCGCCGGGACGGCCATCGGGCTCGCGGTGGTCGCGGGCGGCGTGGCCATCTGGGGACGCCTCGCTGCGCAGAGCGATCGCACCGAATTGGAGAACCAGGCCGCGCCCTTCGATCAGCAGAAGCGCGCCGACCTCGTCTCCGACGGCGAGAGCAAGCAGCGCATCGGCGTCATCGGCGCCGCCGCCTTCGTGGGCTTCGCGGCCGCGAGCGCGCTCTTCCTCACCTGGAGCTTCTGATGCGAGCCCACCCGCGCCTCCAGAACGCACCCGCCAGCGCCCGCAGCGTGATCTCGCGCGCCGCAGTCGTCACCGCGCTGGGCCTCGCCGCCCTCACCAGCGCCTGCATCGACTTCCGGGACGGCCTCGCGTGCAGCACCGACGCCGACTGCGACGGCTACTACTGCACCAGCGGCAAGTGCGTCGCCACGCGCTCCGGCGGCGGCGTGGCCGCGAGCTTCCGCATCGACTCGCTCCCCGAGCACACCAAGGCCGGGCAGGCCGTGACCGTCCAGCTCACCGCGCTCGACGGCGCCGGCAACGTGGTGCAGAACTTCTCCGGCTCGGCCACGCTCACCGCCAGCGACGCGCACGCGCACCTGCCGCAGAACCCGAGCTTCACCAGCGGCAGCGCCACCGCGCAGGTCACCTTCGAGACCGTGGGCGCGCAGACCCTCACCGCCACTCAAGTCGACAAGAGCACCGTCACCGGCAGCGCCCAGACGACAGTCGGCCCCGGCGACGCGGCCTCGCTCGTGCTCGCGCCCGCCAACCAGACGCCCAACGCAGGCGTGGCCTTCCGCATCGACCTCACCGCCAAGGACGCGTACGGCAACGTCACCACGGGCTACAGCGGCACCGTCGCGCTCACCAGCTCCGACACGCAGGCGCAGCTCGCGGGCAACACCTCGTTCACCAACGGCGCCGCCAGCGTCAACGTCACGCTCAAGACCGCCGGCAGCCAGAGCATCACCGCGCACGACGTGGCCGCGAACGCCATCACCGGCGCCGCCAGCGTCAACGTGTCCGGGGGCGCCGCCGCGAGCTACACCATCTCCGGCCCGAGCAGCGCCAGCGCCGGCACCGCCGCCACCTCCAACGTCAAGGCCGTGGACCCGTACGGCAACACCGCCGCGCTCTACAACGGCGCCGCCAACGTCACCTCCACCGACACGCAGTTCGCCGCCACCAGCACCGTCTTCAGCGCCGGCCTCGCCAGCGGCCTCGCCATCGTCTTCAAGACCGCGGGCGCACAGTCGCTCACCATCGCCGACCCCGGCAACAGCGCGCTCACCGCGAGCCAGAGCGTGTCCGTCAGCCCCGGCGCGCCCAGCGTCTTCGTCATCACCGGCCTGCCCGC
>JAFEBC010000925.1 GCA_018266095.1 Deltaproteobacteria bacterium | reverse complement strand
CGGAGGCGGACACCCTGCGCCCCACGCCGGAGAACACCCTGGGCGCCTCGCAGATCTGCGCCGGCAAGACGACCGAGCACTACGTGAACTGGACCACCGCGCCGGCCGACAAGCTCGGCGGTCACCACGGCTCGGTGTCGTTCGGCAAGACCAAGAACGTCGCCGTCGTCTGTCACATGGCGAAGTAACAGTCGTCCGCATCGGACATCGCTTCACCCGCGGCGCGCGGCTCCCGAATCCGAGGGCGCGCGCCGTGTGCATTTGCGCCCCGCGAGCGCGTGCGTCCTCGCGACCTTTTGCCCTTTGACACAGCCCCCCTCGCGGTCCATCCTGCGCGCCCTTCGAGCCTTTGCCGAGGAGAACGCAATGGACGTGAAGAGCCTCTGTGTCGTGGGCGCCGGGCAGATGGGCGCGGGCATCGCGCAGGTCGCCGCGCAGGCCGGGATCCCGGTCGTCCTCATCGATCAAGACCAGGCGTTTGCGCAAAAGGGCCGCGCGGGCATCCAGGCGCAGCTCGAGCGCGCGGTGGGCAAGGGCAAGATCAAGCCCGAGGAAGCCGCGGCCACCATGGATCGCATCACCATCGGCACCTCGCCCGCCGACGCCGCGCACTGCGACCTCGCCATCGAGGCCGTCACCGAGAACGAATCGGTCAAGCGCAAGGTCTTCGAGGCCCTCGGCGCCGCGCTCTCGCCCACGGCCATCCTCGCGTCGAACACCTCGTCGATCCCCATCACGCGCATCGCCGCCTGGGTGAAGAACCCCGAGCGCGTCATCGGCATGCACTTCATGAACCCGGTGCCGATCATGCAGCTCGTCGAGCTCATCCGCGCCATCCAGACGAGCGACGCGGTCTACGCCACCACGCGCGCGCTGGCCGAGCGCATGGGCAAGACGTGCGTGCTCTCGAAGGACATGCCCGGGTTCATCGTCAATCGCATCCTCATCCCGATGATCAACGAGGCCTGCTTCGCGCTCCAGGAGGGCCTCGGCAGCGCGGCCGACATCGACACCGCGATGAAGCTGGGCACGAACCAGCCCATGGGGCCGCTCACGCTCGCGGACTTCATCGGGCTCGACACCTGCCTCTACATCGCCGAGGTGATGCACAAGGGTCTGGGCGAGGACAAGTACCGGCCGGCTCCCATCCTGCGTCAGCACGTCGAGGCGGGCTGGCTGGGCAAGAAGACGAAGCGGGGATTCTTCGTCTATTGAGAGCCGAGCCTCCATGTCCGAGCATCCACTCACCCCTTGGTCGATCCGGCGTCCCTGGCGGGTCGCCTACACCAGGGGCGAGCTACGCTCCCCCTCTACCCCCTGTTACTGCTGCTTCTTGCGGTGAGTCGTGAAACGCCCTACGAGACCCTGATCGTTGTGCGTAGCGGTCATGTCTGCACCTTCACCACCTATCGCCCCATG
>JAFEBC010000924.1 GCA_018266095.1 Deltaproteobacteria bacterium | reverse complement strand
TGCGCCCGAGGTTCCCGCGGAGGCCGCCGCCGAGCACACGGAGGCTGCGCCCCAGGTTCCCGCGGAGGCCGCCGCCGAGCACACGGAGGCTGCGTCCGAGGTTCCCGCAGAGGCCGCCGCCGAGCACGCGGAGGCTGCGCCAGAGGTTCCCGCAGAGGCCGCCGCCGAGCACGCGGAAGCCGCGCCCGAGGCTCCTGCAGAGGCCGCCGCCGAGCACACGGAGGCTGCGCCCGAGGTTTCCGCGGAGACCGCCGCCGAGCACACGGAGGCCGCCGCCCAAGACGTCGAGTTCGGGGACGAAGGCGGGGCCGATGAGGCCGCGGTCGCGCCGCCCGCCGCGGAGGCGCATGACGTTGCCGCGGAGGCGCATGACGTTGCCGCCGAGGCGCACGAGGCTGCCGCCGAGGCGCATGACGTTGCCGCTGAGGCGCAGCCAGTGCCCGCGGACGCTCCGGTGGACGCTGCTGCTGAGGCCCCGGCAAGCGAGGCCGTGGAAGAGGAAGTCCCGGCCGTCTTCGACGACGAGGGGACGCCGGACGCCGAGACGCCGCACGAGTGGGAAGCGGCGGCGAGCGAGCCCGCCGAGGGCGAGTCGCAGGGCCTCGAGGGATGGGTCGCGCCTCCGCCCGAGCCGCAGCCGGAGGGCGCGGGCTGGATGGGCCAGGCCCTGGCCGCCACCTCACCCCTGTCGCCGGGCGACGCGGAGACGCTGGCGTCGGTCGGCGTGGATGCGCAGGACGCGGTGGGCGCGCTGCGGCTGCTCGCGGGCCTGGTGCGCGCGCTGCAGAAGCGCGGGCTCATCGATGTCGCCGAGCTGCACGCGGATCTCGAGGCGGCGCGGGCCGCGGCCCCGGTGTACGAGGCTGCGCCGGCCGAGGGCGCGGAGGGCATCCCGGAAGCGGCCGACCTGGCCGGGGACGCGCCCGCCGAGGCCGCCGCCGAGGCCGCCGCAGAGGGCTCCGAAGGCGCGCCGCAGACCTGAGCGGGCCTCCGTGAAGGGCACGCCGGGGGCGCGGGAGCGCGCGATCTGTTCACGAGAGAACGTGACGGGTCGCACATCGTCGCCAAGTGCGCACTTCGAGGGACTTGCGGCCCACCCGGCCCGGATCCTTAGCCTGTGAAGCTCGCGGGGGACCGCTCGAGGAGCTTCGCATGGATTGTCTCTTGGCCGGCACCATCCTCACCCGCGACGTGATCGCGGCCGACGGGCGCGTGATCGCCAACCGCGGCGAGATCGTGGACCTCGAGTTCCTCAAGGAGGTCACGGCGAAAGCGCCCAAGGGCCTGCGCTCGCGGCCGCTGCACGAGACCTCCATCGCGGACTCGGTGCTGGAGGCGCTGGACGCCGCGCCCCTCGAGCACATCCTCGCGCCGACGGCCGCGCGCGGGCAGGTGGCCGACGCCCTCGCCGACGTGCGCTTCCCGGACGAGATCTGGCACGAGCTCGAGTCGATGCGCGTGGAGGACCCGGCGCGCTTCACGCACGCGGTGTGGACCTCGCTGGTGGCGGCGCGCATGTTCCGCACGGCGCTGGGCGAGGCGCCGGGCATCCCGCGCATGCTCGGCGGCGCGCTGGTGCACGATCTGGGCATGAGGCTCGCGAGCCCGAAGCTGCGCGGCAAGCGCGACTTCCTGAACAAGGCCGAGGCGGCGGCGCTGGAGGACCATCCGCTCCTGGGCGCGCTCTTGCTCGCGAGCGTGCTCGGCGATGCGCCCCCGGTGCACTTCGCGCTGCTCCATCACGTCCGCTCGGGCCACGGCTATCCGCGGGTGAAGACGCAGGCGCCGCTGCGGGGCCTCGATCTCATCTCGGTGGCGAGCGCGTTCGCGGCCATGGTGTCGCCGCGCGCGTACCGGGCGCAGCCGTTCTCGCCGCGCGGGGCCATCGATCAGCTCCTCGAGGAGGCGCAGGCCGGCCACTTCGACGAGCGGGCAGTGCGGCTGCTCATCTTCTGCATGCGCGGCGCGAAGGGTGCGCTGGGCGAGCTCCGGCTCCCCAAGCAGCTCACGGGCTTCCGGCCGATGGAGAACAACCACGGCGTGGTGCTGGAAGAGGCGAAGTAGCGCGGGCAGACGCGCGCCCGGAAGTGCGGACATCGGCGCGGAATCATTGCGCTCTGTGCCCTTGACGGCCAGGGGCCACAGATCGATTGTGGCCCTCGCGCGTCCATGAGCCAGGAACCGAACGACGAGGAGCTGCTGGTCCTGTACCAGCGGGGTGACGCGAGCGCGTTTGCGCGCTTGCTGCGCCGGCATCGGGGCCCCCTCTGCACGTTCCTGGTGCGCATGCTGGGCGATCGCGAGAAGGCCGAGGATCTCGCGCAGGAGGCGTTCCTGCGCATCGTGAAGGGCGCGGGAGCGCGGGAGCAGAAGG
>JAFEBC010000923.1 GCA_018266095.1 Deltaproteobacteria bacterium | reverse complement strand
TGGCCTCGGATGACGTGGCGGTGGCCTCGGCGGAGCTGTTCGCCAACGGTGCAAGCCAAGGCGTCTCGACTGCGGGCGCGGCCGATGGCCTCTATCGCGTGTTCACCTGGAGCGTGCCCCTCGCGGGAGCGCTGGCCAACACGAGCCTCTCGCTGACGGCGAACGCCACCGACACCTCGGGCAACGTCGGCCAGCGCGCGATCACGGTGCAGGTCGTGCCCGATCTTCCGCCCAAGATCTCGCTGCAGGCGCCCGCGCCCAACCAGGCCGTGCGCGAGGGCGACGACCTCGTCATCACCTATCTGCTCGACGACGACGAGGGCGTGGTGGCCGCCGCGCCGCTCTCGGGCGGGCTCATCCAGGGGAAGCTCAAGCCCGGTCCGCTCTTGCCGCTGGGCGTGCCGCAGAGCGTGACCATCCGCGCGCCGCTGCCGTCGCGTGGCCAGCCGCCGACGGTGGGCATCCTGGCGCAGGACACCGCGGGCCAGCAGACGCGCGAAGAGGTGCCGGTCTCGGTCACGCTCGACACCGAGGCGCCGACGGCGACGCTCTCTCTTCCCGTGGCGCCGTCGCAGGGACGGCTCACCATCAAGCAGGACGGCTCGCTCGGCGCGCGCGCGGACGTGGGCGACAACGTGCGGGTCACGCGGGTCGAGGTGCTGCTCGACGGCGCGGAGATGGCTGATGCGGATCCGGATCACCCGCTCCTGCCCGAGCTCTCCTCGACCCACGTCGAGACGCGGGTGCCGAACCCGAACGCGCCCGGGCAGATCCTCCTCGACCGGCGCTACAGCGGCAGCTTCGGCGGCACGGTGAGCTTCAAGGACGTGCCGCCCGGCGCGCACAAGCTGGCGCTCGTCGCCTACGACGGGCCGGGGAACAGCGCGACCACGGCGTCGATCGACTTCGACATCATCGCCTTCGTCGACAAGGAGCCGCCGGTCCTGACGTTGAAGCTCGTGGGCACGCCGGACGCGGCCACGGCGGTGGCGGGCTCGACCATCAAGGTGCAGCTCGTCGCGAGCGACGACGGCCTCGTGGACACGCTCGGCCTCTCGCTCGACGGCGTGCCGCTGACGGTGCCCACCTCGTCGCCTGCGCAGACGATGACGGCGTCGATTCCGGTGCAACTGCCCCCGCTCGGCGCCGACGGGCCGCGGACCATCTCGTTCACGGGCACGGCCATCGACACCACCGGCAAAGAGACGCAGGCGAGCCTCGCGGTGCAGCTCGTCGCCGATGAGCCGCCCACGGTGTCGGTGACCGATCCGCCCGGCGGGTCCACGCTCATCGAGGAGCAGTGGCGCTCGTTCAGCATCCAGTCGCAGGACGACACGGGCGTGGTGCGCGAGACGCTGGCGTTGTCGACCGCGGCAGTGGCGCCCACGGGCACGGAGGCGGTGCAGCTCTCGGCGGCGCTGATCGCGGGGGGCCAGGGTGCGCCGTCTGCGACGTTGACCTTCGGCGACGGCGGCGTGTTCGCGCTCAGCACGATCCCGGGCGCGCTCATCGCCACGCCGCCCGCGGCGAGCACCATCGGCGGGCACCGCAGCAATGTGCGGCTCACGCTCGGCAATGGCCCGGCCGGTCTGGGTGTGCGCGGCCAGCTCAGCTCACACTTCCGCGTGCTCCCGGGCCACGAGAACGACGCCGCCACGCTCGCGTTCCTGGCGCAGAACCAGGGCGGCAAGCGCGCGGTGTCGTTTGATCCGCCGCAGATGTCGGCCGACCTCTCCTGGCCCGCGGGCTCGATCGACGTGGACGAGGTGTGGGTCGAGCTCTCGCCGGTCTCGGGCGGCGAGCCGCTCTCGATCACGGGCGTGGGCCTGCACTACGACGCGGACGGCACCGTGGAGCTGCGCGCGCAGGCGGGCGGCGAGCGGCTCTCCCTGGAGCGCATCGAGCTCTTGCCACAGGCCGCGACCCCGGTGGTCACGAGCGAGCGCATGCGCCTCCCGCTGGGCCAGGCGCCGCGCAACACCACCTTCACCGCCATCGCGCTCGACGAGGCCGGCCAGACGGGCGTGGGCACGCTCCCGCTCTACACCGTC
>JAFEBC010000922.1 GCA_018266095.1 Deltaproteobacteria bacterium | reverse complement strand
GCAGAAAGCCCGTGACGTTGGTGTCGATCATGCCCGTGAGATCCTCATCCTTGAGCTGCACCAGCGGATCGCGGCCCAGCGCGAGGCCCGCGTTGTTGAGCAGGATCTCCGGCGTGTGCGGCTCGGCGAACGCCGCGAAGGCCGCGATCGAGTCCTTCTCGCGCACGTCCAGCGTGTGGACGAGCACGAGCGGCGAGCCCAGGTCGCGGCACTCCTTCGCCACCGCCTCGAGCCTGTCCATGCGCCGCGCGCCCAGCACCAGCGGGGCCTTCAGCGCCGCGAACTTCCGCGCGCACGCCGCGCCGATGCCTGCCGATGCCCCAGTGATGACGACGGTGCCGATCATGTGCGCCTCCGAGTGTGCGAGCGACTCCGCGAGCGATCCCGCGGCCGGGCCCGAGAGCCGTGCCGCGCCTCGCCTTTCACACGCATCCGCCGCGCGACGCAAGCGGCTTCACAACCACGCGCACGACGTGCTAGGAGGCGCGCGCATATGAGCAAGCTCAAGGGCGCCATCATTGGACTCGGCTTCATCTCCGGCAAGGGTCAATTCCCCGCGTACCAGAAGCGGGACGACGTGGAGATCGTGGCCATCGCCGATCACGCACCGGGCCGCCTGACCGCCGCGGGCCTCGCAGCGCCGAACGCGCGCCTCTACTCGGATTGGCGCGAGCTGCTCGAGAAGGAACAGCTCGACTTCGTGGACATCTCCACGCCTCCGAATGTGCACGCGGAGATCACGCTCGCCGCGCTGGCCAAGGGCGTCCACGTGCTCTGCGAGAAGCCGCTCGCCACCTCGGTTGCCGAGGCGATGTCGATGGTTGAGGGCGCGCGCAAGCATGAGCGGGTGGTCTTCCCGGGGCACAACTACAAGCACGCGCCGGTGGTGAAGTTCTCGCGCGACGTGATGAACGGCGGGCGCATCGGCAAGGTCCGCGCGGTCACGCTCAACACCTTCCGCACCACGCACGCCAAGGGCGTCACCGAGTGGCGCACCGACTGGCGCCGCGACAAGAAGACCTCGGGCGGCGGCATCGCCATGGACCACGGCAGCCACAGCTTCTACCTGACGTTCGCTTGGATGCAGTCCTTGCCCACGCACGTCACGGCCAAGACCCTGACGCTCGATTCGCAGTGGGACACCGAGGACAACCTGAACTGCGTGCTCACGTTCCCGAACGGGTTCGCGCACTGCTTCCTCACGTGGACGGCCGGCGTGCGCAAGGTCGTCTACTCGCTGCAGGGCTCGGACGGCGCGGTCGTGATCGACGACGACAAGTGGGAGCTGACGCAGGGCAAGGGCAGCAAGCCCGTGGTCGAGAACGGCATCATCGAGAGCGACTGGATGGATGCGTCGCACACCAAGTGGCACAACTCGATGTTCGATCAGTTCAAGGTGGCCATCGCGGAGAAGGACTTCGTCAACCGCGAGCTGCGCGAGTCGGTGGCGTGCGTGCAGATCATCGAGACCTGCTACCGCTCGAGCGCCGAAGGGTGCCGCGAGCTGCCGCTGACGATCGACGTGACGAAGATCTAGGAGCCTGTCGCCGTGTTCGGCGACGCGACTGTGCCCGGAGCAGACGTCGGGGACCGTCGCGGAGGGCCTAGCGATCGGACACAGCGCCGCCCGCCACCTTC
>JAFEBC010000921.1 GCA_018266095.1 Deltaproteobacteria bacterium | reverse complement strand
GGGCAGCGTGACCGTCTGGCCCGTGGGGCAGGTGGTCTGGATGTCGACGTGCGAGTCCTCGGTGACGGTCGCGGCCCCGCTCGACTGGATGCTGGTGAGCGCGAGCTTGCTGCCCTTGCGCAGGTGGACGCGCGTGGCGGTGCCGTTCACGCTGCAGATCTGGAACGACGAGGTGCCCGTCGTGGTGAAGGTGGGCTGGAAGCTGCCGTAGCGCAGGCGGATGAACTCGGCCTTGCTCTCGCCGGCGTAGACCGGGGTGGTGCGGTCGCACTGGTCCATGCCGCGGCGCGTGCCGACGCAGGTGATGTAGTCGGTGAGCGCGGTGTTGCCCGGGAAGAGCGCCTGCGCCGCCGACTTGAACGTGCCGGGGTACGTCGAGTACTGCGGCCCGCCGCCGCCCGCGAGCTCGATGGCCTTGTACATGATGGCCGCGCCCGCCTCGCAGTTGCCGCCGCAGCCCTTGAGGCCCGCGGTCTTGAGGCCCGAGTAGATCTCCCAGAAGTAGCCGTTCCAGATCTCGCCGTCGTCGTGGACCTCGCCGTCGAGGCCGCGCAGCACGGTTGCGCCGAACTGGTTGGTGGTGGTGCCGTCGCCGTGGCACGAGCGCTTGTTGTTGGCGTCGTTCAGGTCGCGCAGGAACGCCGACGGGCTGCTCCCCGTCGACGACACGAAGCTGCCGATCTGGCTGCGGCCCGTCTCGGAGACGGCCATCGAGTCGGCGCTGCCCTCGTTGACCGCGCCGGGCTCGTCGAGGCCGCCCTCGGAGTCGATGTCGAGGTTGAAGTCGCCCCAGGCGTTCACCACGCCGTGCGTGAACTCGTGGTACATGACCGTCGCGTCGTACGCGTAGTCCGCGTCCGCGCCCTGCCCGAACACCATCGCGCCGAGCGTGCCCGAGAAGAACGCGTTCTCGAGCGGCTGGCTGCCCTCGTACGAGTTCACCAGCGCGGGGATGCTGTTGCGGATGGCCACGCGGCCGGGGCCGCCCGAGGCGGCGGGCGGCAGGGTGGAGTCGATCGACTTGAAGAAGCTGACGTGCTTGTCGAGGTGGAAGTAGGCCATCTGCCCGGAGAAGTCGTCGGTCAGCGACTTCCAGGTGGTGTCGGCCGCGGCCGTGAACGCGCTGCCCGTGGAGTTGATGCTGCTGCAGGCGGTGGTGACGCTGCCCGCCGCCGAGGGGTAGTTCGCGCCCTTGCAGTTGTAGACCGCGGTGTTCGTGCCCACGAGCGAGGCGGTCGAGTTCAGGTTGGGGATGGTGGCCGTGATGGTGCTGGCGCAGAACGAGAGCCCGCCGCCCGAGGCCGAGCAGCGCGCCGCGGCCGTCTCGACCGGCGAGACCTCGTAGATGTTGCCGTTGGCGCTCGCGTAGCGGCGCGTGTCCTCGCGGAAGAGCACGTT
>JAFEBC010000920.1 GCA_018266095.1 Deltaproteobacteria bacterium | reverse complement strand
GGGGTTGCCGGCGGTGGCCTCGCGGGCGAACTCGGCGAGCGTGGCGGTGTGGATGTGCGGGCGGCCCTCGAGCGAGGCGTGCGTCTGCGAGCGCGAGAGGTCGCGGGCGCGGCCCGCGGGCGTGAACGTGGCGGGGCCGAAGAGGCGGACGCCGGCTGGGGTGGTGGAGGCGAGGGGCGCGACGTTGACGCCGATGCCGTTGCCGACCGTGCCCGCGGCGGTGCGGCCGTAGCCGAGCGAGACGGCGATGACGTCGGGGTGCGTGCCGGGCTGGAGCACCACGGGGAGCTCGACGGAGCGGCCGGCGGCCGAGATGCGGAGGAGGTCGCCGTCGCGCAGGCCCAGGGCGTCGCCGCGCGAGGGGGCCATGCAGGCGGCGTTGTCCCAGACGAGCTTGGTGAGCGGGTCGGGGACCTCGTGCAGCCAGGCGTTGTTGGCGTGGCGGCCGTCGCGCAGGGAGACGGAGGGGTGCAGCCAGAGCTCGGTGTCGGCGCGCGCGATCGAGGGCGCGGCGAGCAGGTGCGCGAGGCCGGAGAGCGAGAGCGTGTCGGCGAGCGGCTCGTCGTGGAACTCGAGGTGGCCCTCGTGCTGCACCCGCGTCCAGAGCGCGGCCGAGGTGGGCTCCGGGCGCAGCGCGCGGCTGGCGAGCGCGTCCACGCGGGAGCGCACGAGGGCGTGGTGCTCGGCGGGGTGGCCCGACCAGGCGAGCAGGGACTCGGTGGCGGAGCGGGTGTCGAAGAGCGGCTGCAGCGCGGGCTGGCGCAGCGTGAGCACGCCGCGGCGGGGCTCGGCGTCGCCCCAGGATTCGGCGGGCGCGTGATCGGGCGCGAGGAAGCGGCAGGACTGCGCGGTCTCGTCGGCGCGGTCGTTGGTGGACACCGTGAGCGGCGCGCGGCGCAGGAGATCGGACAGCGCGGCGCCCTCGGGGTGCGCGTGCACGGGGTTGGACGCGAGCACGAGCAGGGCGCCCACCTGACCGTCGCGCAGCTCGGACAAGAGCCTGGGCAGCTCGAGGTCGGGCGCGGGCAGGGGGACGCCCGCGCGCAGGTTGATGGTGTGGCC
>JAFEBC010000091.1 GCA_018266095.1 Deltaproteobacteria bacterium | reverse complement strand
GCCAACGGCTATCGGAGCCCGATGGTGTATGAGGGACAGGCGGCTTAACCGTGTCCACTGAAACGGGGCAAGGCCACCAGGCTGAAACCCCTTCCTTCTTTCCTTCCTGTGAAGTCTTTGTTCTTTGGGGCTTGGTCGCCGGAAAAGCCGACGGGCCCCGACTCGGTGGAGTCCAGGGCCCGCGGGTTCACTTCACGTCTGACGTCGGAGCTAGATGAGGCCCTTGTTCCGGCGGATCTGCTCCACCGTCTTCTGGTACTCGACCTCCCACGCCGACGTGCCCTCGGAGAGGTGCTTCAAGCGGGCGCGGGCCTCGCGGTCCACGTCCTCCTCGACGTCCAGGTGCTTCTTGAAGACCTGGTATATCTTCTTGCGCACCACGTAGTCCTCGGCGAACACCTCTTCGATGTTGCGCGAGATGAGCAGGAACTCGATCATCTGGTTGATGATGTAGTCGATGCCGTCGTCGCCCATCTTGAAGCCGCGGACGTCGGCCATCTCGCGCTTGACCTGGTTGAAGCGGCCGTGGTCGTAGCCGCGGCGCTCCAGGGCCTCGCGCGTCGCCTGGTTCACCCGCTCTTCGGACGCGAGGTATTCCTTGAGGATGGCCGCCATGTCCATCTCTGCGTCGGCGACCCGCATCGTCTCCACCTCGACGTCGCCCTCGGCCATGAGCGCGCCAATCACGTCGCGCGCGATGGCGGGGATGATCTTGGGGTAGAGCTTCATGAGATCAGGTCCTTTCGGGGTCGAACACGGCACCCGCGGGGCCAGACTTGTAGATGATGAGTCGGCCCGGAACAAGGAAAAACGAAGATGTCAAGTGAGGGGTCCCACGGGCCCCTCGCGGCGCGCGCAAGTCCCGCTTGGGGCAAGCTGAATTTCGAAGGGAGGCAGGTCGCAGAACCGTTGCATTCGGAGACCGCGCGTCTCGCGCTGAGACGCCCGCGCCCGGATTTCGTGGGGACCGAAAGCGCCGACGTAGGAGTTCCGCGCACCTGGCTGTCCGGGCCCTCCGTAGTGTTGCCCTCCCGACGCAGGCGCGCTGCTTGCAGTGGCCTCTCGCGGACCACTGCACCTCGGGGACCCCCATGACGCGCACGCTCTGCCTCGCCGCACTCCTCGCCCTCGCCGGAACCGCGGCGCAGGCCACGCCCTCGGCCACCCTGAACATCGGGGCCACGCGCGCGAGCGACAACAGCGCCATCGGTCCCGAGGGCATCCTCACCGGCGACTCGTTCTATCTGACCGTCCAGTACGAGATCTCCGGCCTCGACCAGCCCGCGCACCTCGAGCTCGATCTCTGCAACGACGCCGACTGGCTGGTGAGCCTGATGAGCGGCGGCTCGGTGGTCTACGACGACGGCACGCACTGCCCGGCGAACCCGTGGAACGGCTGGGGCCGCAGCTACGTGGCCAAGAGCGACACCATCGCGCCGCCGTCCAACTCGACGCAGAGCGTGACCGGGGTCTTCACGCTGATGACGTTCTCGACCCAGTACCTCATCCCGGACGGCGCGGTGTGGCACCTGCCGGTGAGCCTCGTGCTCGAGGGCCCGCCGGCCACCACGCTGCAGACGCAGGCCGCCGACGTGACGCTCCACTCGACGCCGCGGCCGGACCTGAGCGTGCGCGCGCTCAACCTCAGCATCGCCAACGGGCCCGACGGCGTGACGCCGGGCTTCGCGGTGCAGTACGCGCTCTGGCCGCAGGAGAACCCGCAGAACCTGCACGGCGACCACTTCATCCCCGGCACCACCGAGCTCATCGACCCGATCCCGGCGGGCGCGGCGCTCCTCGACTACCAGCTCGGGCCGTTCCTCGACGCGACGCACGCGCAGATGGTCGCGGGCAACCTGAACAGCAACCCGCGCTTCACGACGGACACCGACGGCGCAGGGCACGTGACGGCGCTGCACTACTTCATCGACAACGTGGAGCAGGTCGACACCGACTACGACAACGGCGCGGTGGTGACGCTCTGGTTCCCGCTCAACCCCTCGGGCCTGACCACCATGTCCAACACGGTGGCGATGCAGTCGCCGGACGGCTCGGGCACCTCGCGCACGGCCACGAACGTGATGGGCACCACCGGCGCGCAGGTGCGCAAGGAGCCGCGGCAGGGCGCCAACGATCCCTCGTTCGGGGCCAACCCCGGCGCGTACTCGCCGCCGGGCGCGCCCATCCAGTGGTCGATCTCCGTCACCACCTATGACGACGGCTCGGGAGCGTCGGGGAGCCAGCTCATCGCGCCGGTCATCATCGACACGCTCCCGGAGCACGCGCGGCTGGACGCCATCTCCAACCTGCAGCGCGGCGACGACGGGCGCGATCTGAAGCCGCTGTCGGTGCTCTCCATCGACCCGACGCCGGGCTGCGGGCCGGCCTCGCCGGAGTCGGAGTGGACGCAGGTGCCCATCGATGCCACCGGAGCCGTGCTGGCCTCTGCGCGCTGCATCCGCGTCGCCGTCAACGCGCTCGCGAGCCGCTTCCAGCTCAGCTACGTGACCTACCTCGACGAGCCGTTCCTGAGCGCGCTGCAGGCCGCCCCGGGCGCGTACGAGTTCCAGGACAACTACGCCAACTTGTCCGCGTCGAACATCACGCAGGGCTGGGGCGAGACGTACGGGCCGCAGACGGGCGGCAGCGTCACCGCCTTCGCGCGCTGGACCTACTGGAACACCGGCTTCCCCGAGGGCCTGATGAGCGACGGCAGCGGCGCGGTCAACGAGCCCACCGCCATCGACGGTCGCGTGCCGCTCGGGTACACGGTGCACAGCGTGACCGGCTACCAGAACCTCACCTTCGCCTCGACCTTGCCCTTGGAGCTCGACCTCGACGGACCGCCGGTGCCCTCGCCGTACAGCTGGATCCACGCCTTCGCGGTCGACGACAATGGCAACGACTGGCAGCCGACCTGCGCCTGGAGCCCGCAGATCCGCAGCGGCGCGACCGTCACGCCCGCGTGGTTCCGCTGCGTGTTCCCCGGACACTTCCCGGGCACGGCCGAGGACCCGTACACGGCGCCCGGCTGCACGCCGCCCGCGGACTACACCTCCTGCTTCGACCGGCCGAACTACACCGACGCGAACGGACATCAGGTCTTCAACAACTACAACTTCCACGTGCCGCTGCACGCGGTCGCCGGCGCGCAGGGCGAGAGCATCCACGGCCAGGTGCAAGTGTGGGCCGACAACGCGCCCGCGGTCGCGGCGCTGGAGATCTCGGGCTCGTCCGAGCAGAGCCCGTTCGTCGCGCCGTTCAGCGTCAACGTGAGCGGTCACCTGGAGATGGTGCTGCAGAAGTCGGCGCCCGCGACCTCGATCGTCGAGGGCGGCTCGCTCACGTACACGCTGCGCTTCTCCAACACGGGCACGGTGGGCACGCAGAACACGCGCATCTACGATCTCTTCGGCCGCGACGCGCGCACCGGTGCCGCGCTGCCTGGCTGTGAGCAGCCGCGCCTCGTGAGCGTCGCCACCGTGTCGCCGGGCGCGCCGGCGTTCGTCGAGTACACGACGGACGCCTCGCCCACGAGCGCCTCTGCCTGGGGCCCCGCGCCGTCCGACCTGAGCACGGTCACGGGCCTGCGCATCTCGCCGCAGAGCGCGTTCGACACGCAGCCGGGCACGTACTCGCCGGGCGACGTGCCGTTGGAGGTCCAGGTGGTGCTGGCCGACACCGCGGGCGCGGGCGCGAAGATGTGCAACACCGCGTCGCTGACCGCCGATGGCTTCGCGCCGACCCTCTCGGCCGCGGGCGAGGTCGACGTGATGCCGTCATGCCAGGATCACGTCTACGGCCCCGGGCTCAACGAGCACGGCCTCGTGTTCTTCGAGGACCTCTGGCCCGTCGCGGGAGACCTCGACTTCAACGACCAGACCATCTCGTACAACTACGACGCGGCGCTCGATCAGACCGGCAAGGTCACCGAGCTCTTGGCGACGTTCAACCCGCTCTCCCTGGGCGCGCAGCTCCACAGCGGGCTCTATCTGCACCTGCCGCTGCCCGCGGACACGGCGGCCTCGATCGTGCTGACCGACGACACGGGCTACACGCGCACGCTGACGCCGATGGCGGGCGAGCACGAGCTCGTGCTGGAGCTCGCGGCCGACACGCGCGCGCTCTTCGGCCAGGCGGGCTACCTGAACACCGTGGCCACCGCACCCGTGGTCAACGGCCACGCGTTCAACGTGCACGTCACCTTCGCGCAGGCGACCGCGCTGGACACCTCGCTCATGCCGTACGACCTGTTCATCGCGCGCAGCGACGACTTCGGCCACCAGCTCCACCTCTCGCAGTACGCGGGGACGGACCGCATGAACGCGGGCCTCTTCGGCGGCGCGGACGACCGCTCGACGCAGGCGGCGCACTTCATCGACGAGCGCGGCCTGCCCTTCGCGATGACGGTGCCCGAGAGCGTGCACTGGATGCAGGAGCGCGCCGAGATCTCGACGGGCTATCCGGACATCATCGGCTTCGCGAGCTCGGGCGGCGCGACGAACGCGAACTGGTACGAGACGAACGTGAACGCAGCGCAGCTCTTCACGCACGGCGCCTCGGGCGCGCTGCCGCCGATGCCGCGCTTCGTGGGCGCGGGGCTGACGGGGGCGTGTCCGCCGGCGCAGTCGCGGTAGGTGAACGTTTGATAGACTCCTGTGCAGTCGCGCTGTCGACTGCAGGGGCCGCAGGGTGAACGCCGGACGCATCGAGATCGTGAACTCGCTGGGATCAGAGAACCCGATCCCGGTCGAGAACAGCAGCGACGCAGCGTGGGCCCAGGATCGTGAGGGCCGCATTTGGGTCGTCAAGCACGAGGCCAACACGGGCTATCAGGCGCTTCTCGCGGAAGCATGCTGCCACTTGCTGGGCCGGCTCCTGGGAGTCCAGCAACCTCAGGCAGCCGTCCTGGTGCACGGCGCGGATCGAGCTTGGTTGAGTCTCCGAGTTCCAAACGTTTCGCACTGGTTCGCGGGAGCGGCGCCACGGGTGGTCAACTCAGACGCGCTCGGAGCGATGCTGGTGCTCGATGTCGTCTCTCACAATGAGGACCGACACCGCGGCAACATCCTGCTTCAGCCAGCACCAGATGAGTTCCATCTCCGGACCATCGCAATCGATTCTGGGAACGCGCTTGTTTCGCAGCCAGAGTTTCACGATCTGGCGCTCGGCGTGCCATCGACTCGCAACTTGGCGCCGGGCCTGCCCCTCGCGCAACTGACGCCAGGAGCTCTTCGAGCCGCGCAGATCGCAGCCTCCCTCTCGGAGATGGAGATCAGCGACGTGGTTCAGGAGGCGTGCAGCCTCGCACGCGAGACCGACTCGACACAGATGCACAGCACGCTGCTCGCTCGCCTGCGGGCTGCGCCGCGCTTGATTTCGGGCTATCTTGAGCAATTGAAACGAGACTCTCGATGACAGCCGCCTACCGCCTCGTGACGTTCACACCGGATCCGATCCGTGAGACCCGTGTTGCGATCGGCGCGCTCGTGGCCACGGATCTCGAGGTCACCCTCATCGAGAGTCTTCTCCCGTCAGCCGAGCACCTGGGTGGACCTCAGGCACAGGCGCTGGTGAAGCTCTCTCTTGAATCGCTCCGGCAAGCGCGCAACTTCAAGGCCCACACGGGTTTCCTGGGCCCGCAGGTTCTCCTCGGACCTGCAACGGACCTGCCCGAACACGTCGATTCTCCCAACGAGTGGGTTCGCGATCACGTGCTTCCTGGTGCTGCGACTCAGGTCGACGAAGGCACGTGACCTTCGGCACTAGAATCGTCAACCCACGGTCTCCTCGACACCGGGCTCGTCCACGATCGGCGCGTCGTCCTCGAGTTCGGCCAGCTCCGCTCCCGCCGCATCGAACGCCACGTCCTCGCGCTGCGCCGCCTCTCCCGTGGGCGCCGCCTGCGCGTCCGGATCGCTCGCCGCCGCCGCGTCGAGCTGCGCCGCCTGCGCGTCGAAGAACTCGCGCACCCGCTGCGCCAGCTCGGTGTTGAACCCCGGCGTCTCCGCCAGCTCCTCGACCGTGGCGGCGCGGATCTTCTTGAGGCCGCCGAACCGCGACAACAGGGCGCGCTTGCGCTTCTCGCCGATGCCCTCGATCTGCTCCAGCACGCTGACGAAGTTCCGCTCCGTGCGCAGCTTGCGATGGAACGTGATCGCGAACCGGTGCGCCTCGTCGCGCAGCCGCTGCAGGAGGAACATCTCGCTCGTGTTCTGGCGCAGCACGATGGGGTTCTTCTGGCCCGGGAGGAAGACGCGCTCGGGGGAGCGTTCGAGCTCGTCCTTGGCGTAGCGGCCCTTCTTGCGCGAGCGGCCGCGGCGGTCGGCCTTCTGCTGCGCGTCGGCGTCTGCATTG
>JAFEBC010000919.1 GCA_018266095.1 Deltaproteobacteria bacterium | reverse complement strand
TGCGCTGGGAGAAGATCCGCGAGACGGCGCGCGCGCTGTGGGCGAAGCGGCTCATGCAGACCTCAATAGTCCACCGTCACGCGCAGGTACACCTCGGCGCGGTTGTAGGTGAACAGCGGGTCGTCCGAGCTCTGCCGCGTGTTCAGGATGGTGCCGAGCGACACCGTCAGCTCCTTGCGGATCTCCAGCGCTGCCTGCGCCTCGAGCGTGCCCATCAGGTCGCTGCGGCCCACGGCGTCGCCGTACGCCAGGCGGTCCAGGTGCCCGTCCGCCGTGAGCGACAGGCGGCCCGCGATGAGGATCTTGCCCGCGAGGCCGAAGCGCCAGTCCTCGTACCAGGCGTACGTCGCGCTCACGGGCTCGACCGAGCGCTGGCCGTACGCGCTCAAGGACGCGGCCTCGATGGGCATGAAGGCGAGCTCGGCCTGCCCGATCATGCCGACGAAGTTCACCTGCCCGCTGGAGAAGGTGTTGAGGTAGCCGCCCTTGAGCACGAAGCGGACCTTCTCGGTGAGCAGGCCCGCGAGGCCGCCTTCGATGCGCAGCGGCGACACGGGCACGTTGGCCGACTGGGTGTCGTACACGCGCAGCGTCTCGGTGGCGTCGAAGACGATGGCGGTCTTGGGCAAGAACTTCCAGCGCGCGTCGAGCGAGAACGCGTGCGTCTGCGAGCCGTACTGGCCGTACTTGGTGCCGTTGCAGACGTCCTCGGTGCAGCCGATGTTGGCGGCCTTGGACAGCTCGTACGACTCGACCTGGAAGTTGTAGCCGAGGCCGCCCTCGATGGCGCCGCCGCCCGGGGCGACGCGCAGGCGTGCCGCGAGCGTGTTGTGGTCGGTGATGGTGCCGAGGCCGAGCGTGGGGTTCGTGGTGCGGTCGCTGCGCGAGAAGGTGTCGTCGAGCGTGAGGCCGACCGGGCCGTCCTTGCCCAGCACGAGGTTCGCGTTGAGCTCGACGCCCAGGTACGAGAGGTCGCCCGTCTGCGCGAGGAGCGCGGTGTAGTAGTTCCAGTCGAGCTTGGCCTGGCCCGCGAAGTCCACGTTGGGCGAGGGCGCGACGAGCTTGAGGCCGGGCCGCACGTGCAGGATCACGTCGGCCGGGTCGATCGACGGATCGTTGGTGGCGCCGATGCCGCCCTGGCCCGCGAGCGAGTCGTAGCGCGGCTCGACCTCGAGCATGAGATGGAGCCGCGCCGTGTCGCCCACCAGGAACCCGTTGCCCTCGGCCTGCGCAGCCGGCGCGCGCGCGAGCACCACCGCGGCGCACAAGGCGCCCACGAGAGCGGTCAGGCGGGCAGGGATCCGGGGCAGCGTCACGAAGTCTCTAGGATGGAAACCAAGGTCCCCGGCGAGGTGAAGTCAGGCTGGGTGCTTCAAGGCGAACTTAAAATCCGCTCCCC
>JAFEBC010000918.1 GCA_018266095.1 Deltaproteobacteria bacterium | reverse complement strand
GTGGCCACCAACGAGACCTCCGCGCGCGCGCTGGCCGTGCACCTCTTCGGCGAGGCCGGTCCCGAGCTCGAGGCAGACATGATCGGCGAGGTGGCCAACATCTGCATGGGCACCATCAAGCAGTCGTTCAGCCGCGAGGCGCTCGCCTTCACCAGCGGCCTGCCCGAGGCCATCGAGAGCCCGAAGTTCCCGCTCTACACCGCGAGCTGCTTCCGCCAGGAGGCGTTCTCGCTGGTGGTCAACGGCGCCCGGCTGGCGATGCGCATCGGCGTGAGCTCGCGGCGCAACGTGCTGGTCACGCTCGCCCAGCTCCACGAGGGCATGGTGCTGGCCAAGGACCTGTACAACGTCAAGGGCATGCTGCTGCTCGCCTCGGGGACGCGCCTGTCCACCACCGCGGTCGAGCGCCTGAGCCTCGCCCTGCAGCCGAAACAGATGATCGAAGTTGCCATGGGGTCGACATGACCGACGAGAGACGCTTGCTGATGGTGGGAGGTGACGAGCGTCTGCTCGCGCGCCTGCGCAACTTGCTGCGCGACGAGTGGGAGCTGCACCAGGCGCGCACGGGCGAGGAGGCGCTCTCGTGGCTCAAGGACCACGGCGCGGCGCTGGTGCTGGCCGAGGGACGCTTGCCGGGTCTGGACACTGCGTCCTTCCTGAGCCGCGTGCGCGACGATCACCCCGCCGCCGCGCGGCTGGCCTTCTGGCCCGCGGGCTCGGCCGGCACGCTGCCCGCCATCCACTCGGCGCAGCGCACCATGCGCTCCACGGACTCCGACGAGTCGGTGCTCGAGGCCGTCCAGCGGACCACGGTGCTGCAGCGGCTGGTGTCCGACGAGGGCGTGCGGCGCGTGGTGGGCCGGCTCGACCGGCTGCCCTCGGTGCCGCGGACGTATTGGGCGCTCGTGCAGGCGGCCGGGCAACCTGAGAAGGGCATGTCGGAGTTCGCGCAGATCATCGAGAGCGATCCCGCCATGAGCGTGAAGGTGCTGCAGCTCGTGAACTCGGCCTTCTTCGGCGTCTCGCGGCGCGTGACCTCGATCCAGCAGGCGGTGGC
>JAFEBC010000917.1 GCA_018266095.1 Deltaproteobacteria bacterium | reverse complement strand
CTCAAGGGCCTCGCGCTCACCGCGCACGTGTTCGCGAGCTTCGAATCGCAGGGGCTGGGTGGCTTCTCGCCCGAGCTTTTCCAGGCCTACTCGGTGCGCGTCGCGCGGCTGGCCAAGCGGTTCCTCGAGGGGCGCTCCAACGCCGACGAGGCCTTCAGCGCGGGCCTGCTGCACGACCTGGGCAAGATGATCATCGCGGTGCGCCTGCCCACGCGCTTCGCGGCCATCACCAGCCTGGTGGCGGAGAGCAAGGCGCCCCTCTACCAGATCGAGCGCGACCTCATCGGCGTCACGCACGCGGAGATCGGCGCGTACCTGCTCGGCATGTGGGGCCTGCCGCACGCCATCGTCGAGGCGGTCGCGCTCCACCACACGCCCGGCCAGGTCAAGCCGCGCCCAGGCGGAGACTACGCCGCGCTGGCCGCCGTCCACGCCGCCGACGCGCTGCTGGGCATCTACTCCTGCTTCGATCCCGAGGACCTTCTCGACCTCGAGTTCCTCGAGCGCGCTGGCTTTGCGCACGACCTCCCCCGCTGGCACGAGCTCGCCAAGGAGGAGGCCGCCAAGATGGCGCAGTGACCCGAGCGGACTACAGGAGCCTGGCGTTCAACGAGATCGGCGTGGACGCCAGCGCCTTCGAGATGGGGCAGCCCTTCTTCGCGCCCTCGGCCAGCGCCGTGAACTTCGCGGCGTCGATGCCCGGCACCTTGGCCTCGAGGTCGAGCGTGATGTGCGTGATGCCGAAGCCGCCCTCGACCTTCGACAGATCCACGTTCGCGGTGACCTTGAGCTCGGTGGGCACGTGTCCGGCGTCGGTGAGGGCAAACGAGAGCGCCATCGCGTAGCAGCCCGCGTGCGCCGCGCCCAACAGCTCCTCCGGGTTCGTGCCCGCCTTGCCGTCCTCGCTGACGAAGCGCGTCTGGAACGAGTACGGCTGGTCCTTGAAGACGCCGCTCTGCATCGAGAGCGCGCCCGTGCCCTGCAGGCCATTTCCCTTCCACACTGCGACTGACTTGCGGATCATGTGACCCTCCCTATGGGTGTCGTGAAGGCCGCAGACGGTAACGCACGAGCGGCAT
>JAFEBC010000916.1 GCA_018266095.1 Deltaproteobacteria bacterium | reverse complement strand
TCGGCGACGCCGATCGCGGCGGGCGATCTGCTGCTCATCATCCAGATGCAGGACGCGGACATCGCCTTCAGCAACGACTCTGGCTACGGCGGCAGCTTCCCCGGCGGCGGACAAACCTCGCTCAACAACGCGGGCCTGTACGAGTACGCGACGGTGGCCGCGACCTACGCGGGTGGCTCGCCGATTCCGCTCACGGCGCCGCTCAAGAACACGTACCGGACGGCCGCGGCCACGGCCAGCGCGGGCCAGCGCACGTTCCAGGTGATCCGCGTGCCTCAGTACAGCGCCGTGTCGATCTCTGCGTCCACCGTGCTCACGGCCGGCGGCTGGAACGGCTCGACGGGCGGCGTGCTCGTGTTCGATGTGGGCGGCCAGCTCAACTGGAACGGCGGCACGCTCGACGTCACCGGCCTCGGCTTCCGCGGCGGCGCGGGCCTGTATCTGAACGGCCAGGGCGCGACGCAGCCGAACTACACCACCAGCGACTACGTGGCCACGCTCGCCCCGCAGAGCCCCACCATCACCGCGCCGGGGAACGCGGTCGGACCGAACCCGGGCGCGCACGCGAGCAAGGGCGAGGGCATCGCCGGCACGCCGCGCTACCTGTTCATCCCCTCGACGGCGCGCGCGACGGTCAATGCTTCGGGCGTGGTGTTCGACAACGGCGTCGAGGGCTATCCCGGCGGCAGCATGGCCCGCGGCGCGCCGGGCAACGCGGGCGGCGGCGGCACGGACGGCGAGGTCGCCAACAACCAGCAGAACACGGGAGGCGGAGGTGGCGGCGGATACGCCATCGGCGGCCTCGGCGGCTTCGGCTGGACGCCCAACACGCCTCCGGGCTCGGCCACGGGCGGCTTCGGCGGCGACGGCGTGCCCATGTCCGCGGGCCGGCTGACCTTGGGCGGCGGCGGCGGCGCGGGCACCACCAACAACGGCACCGGCACGCCCAACTACGGCCTCGCCTCGAGCGGCGCGCCCGGCGGCGGCGCAGTGCTGATCCGCGCGAAGACGATCATCGGCACCGGCACCATCCTCGCGAAGGGCACGGCCGGCAACCAGAGCGTGTGCAACGACGCTTCGGGCGGCGGCGGCGGCGGTGGCGCGGTGCTCGTGTTCGCGACCGGCAACTCCGGCAGCGTGGGCACGGTGGCCATCGACGCGAGCGGCGGCATGGGCGGCAGCAACACCGGCAACGGCAACAACGTGCAGAACACGTCCGCCTGCGGCGCGTACAACAAGGAGCCGCACGGCCCCGGCGGCGGAGGAGGCGGCGGCTTCGTCGCTCTCTCGAGCAGCGCCAGCGCGAGCGTGCAGGTGGCGGGCGCCTCGGGCGGCACCACCGCGCCCAGCGACACCTCGACCGCGCCCTACGGCTCGTCGGCCTCGCCGGGCGGCTATCAGATCAGCACCGTGGCCTCGACCGACGTGCCCGGCGCGAGCGCGAGCCCGCTCTGCTTCCCGCTCTTCACGGTGACCAAGACGACGAGCGTGCCCAACACGGTGCAGGGCGGCACCACCACGTACACCATCACCGCGACCAACGCGTCCGGCTACGGCAACGCCACCGGCGTGACGCTCAAGGACGTGCTGCCCTCGACGCTCACCTACGCGTCCACGGGCGCGATCACGCTCAGCGGCGGCGCCACGCGCACCTCGATCCTGGATCCCGCCGCCAACG
>JAFEBC010000915.1 GCA_018266095.1 Deltaproteobacteria bacterium | reverse complement strand
TGATCATGGTCCCCTACGAGCCCGGCCAGGAGATCCTGGTCGAGGGCGAGACGGGGCGCTCGCTCTTCGTGCTGGCGAGCGGCTCGGTGGAGGTGGTGCGCACCCTGCCCTCCGGCGAGCGCAAGGTGGTCGACACCATGCAGGCGGGCTCGTTCTTCGGCGAGATCGGCCTCGTGGCCGACGTGCCGCGCCTGGCGACGGTGGTGGCCGCCGAGGACTGCGTGGTGCTGGAGGTCACGCGCGAGCACGTCCGCGAGCTGTCCAAGCGCTTCCCGGTGCTGCCGGAGCTGGTGCGCACGTTCTACAAGGAGCGCCTGCTGGCGAACCTCATCCGCTCGAGCCCGATCTTCGCGCCCCTGACGGCGTCGGAGCGGCGCGCGGTGGCGGACAAGTTCGTGGTGCTCGACGTCGGCGCCGGCGAGGTGCTGCTCAAGCAGGGCGAGGCCGCGCGCGGCCTGTTCCTGCTCCTACGCGGGCGCTGCGCGGTGTCGTACCGCGATCAGCAGGGCGCGGATCACGACCTGCCGGAGATGGCCGAGGGCGCGGTGATGGGCGAGATCTCGCTGGTCAACGATTCGCCGGTGACGGCCACGGTGACGGCGCGCACGCAGTCGGTGCTCTTGCAGCTCGATCCGGCCACGTTCGCGGCGCGCGTGTTCGCCAACCCGAAGACGCGCGAGCTCATCCTCGAGCTCAGCAACGAGCGGCAGGCCCGCACCGACGCCATCGACGCAGCCGCGCCGGGGCCCGAGCTGCTCTAACCGAAGAGGCCGTCCATGATCCGACTCACGATCGCCGTGCCGCTCCTCTCGCTGGCCGCTTGCGCCACTGCGCAGGCCGCGGCCCCACAGCCCGCCGCCAGCCAGCCTTCCGCCAGCCAGCCCGCCGCCTCCCAGGCTGCGCCGCCCGCGACGCCTGCGAGCGCACCTGCCGTGACCGCGGCCTCCGAGAGCGCGCCCTCGCTCGAGCGGATCCGCGAGGAGTACCGCGCGCTGCAGCGCATCCAGGCCATCACCGGCTGGTACACCGCCACGCAAGGCGACCCGGCGCTGGGTGCGCTCACGTACCTGGGGCACGAGCGCCTGTTCACGCCCGCGGCGCTGGCGCAGGTCGATCGCGGGCTCGCCCAGCCGGGCCTCGCGCCGCAGGAGCAGAGCGCGCTCAAGTTCCTGCGCCGCGCGCTCGCCGGAGAGTTCGTGGGCCTCGCGGTGGCGCACTTCGACGATGAGTTCAACGACGCCGAGGGCGCGGCCACGGTGCGCGTGCCGTTCGTCGACAAGCCCATCGCCTACCGCGACGTGGGCCTCGCCATCGCCAAGGAGCCCGACGCGGACAAGCGCGCCCAGCTCTACGCCGCGAGCGGCGCGGTGATCGAGCAGACGCTCAACCCCATCCTGGCGCGCAAGGAGGCCGCGGCCCAGGCGGCGGCGCGCACGGCAGGGTTCGCGGACTACGTGGCCCTCAGCGAGGATCTGCGCGCGGTGAACCTCTCCGAGCTGCTCGCGGCCGGGGTCGGGTACCTCAAGGCCACCGACGCGCTCTGGAAGGCCGAGCTTGACCGGGCCGCGCGCGCCGAGCTGAACACGCCGCGCGAGAAGCTGCGCCTCGCCGATCTGTCGCGGCTGTGGAAGGCGCCCAAGCTGGCCGGGCTGTTCGAGAAGGACGAGGAGCTCAAGCTGCTCTTCCACTTCCTGGGCGGCATCGGGCTCGACTTCAAGACGGTGGCGGGCACGGAGGTGCACATCGACGATTCGCTGCTACCGGCCAAGCGGCCGCGCGCGTTCGTGCAGCCCATCGATCCGCCCAACGACGTGCGCCTCTCCGTGAAGCCGACGGGCGGCCTCGACGACGTGTGGACTTTGTTCCACGAGGCGGGCCACGCGGTGCACTTCGCGCAGGTCACGGTGCAGCCGTCGGAGAACGTGCAGCTCGGCTATGGCGCGCCCACCGAGGCGTTCGGCGAGTTCTTCCGCCACGCCTTCAGCGACCCGCGGTGGCTCGCGCGCTTCCGCGACTTCCGCAAGGCGCAGGGGCACGCCGCGCCCACCAACGCCGAGCTCGCCGCCACGCTGCGCCGCACGGCGATGATCGAGGTGCTCTATCTGCGCCGCTACGCCTTCGCCAAGATCGCCTACGAGCTGCGCCTGCACGGGCGGCCGCTCTCGGAGATCGCGCCGGCGGTGGCGCTGCTGCCGCACCCGGAGAAGGTCCAGGACGGCTCGGACGCGGCCCTGCGCTCGCTGTTCCAGCAGCTCTTCTCGCTGGCCGTGGGCTTTGAGCTCTCGGACGCCGAGGCCAACCGCTTCCGCGTGGACGTCGACGACACCTTCTATTCGGCCGACTACAGCCGCTGCTTCGCGCTCGCGGGCATGATGCACGAGGGCGTACGCAAGAAG
>JAFEBC010000914.1 GCA_018266095.1 Deltaproteobacteria bacterium | reverse complement strand
GGGCCTGGCGCTGGCGGAGTCGTCGGGGGCGGAGGTCTCGGGGTCGGAGGTCCTCGACAACCGCTCGGGCGCGTTCTTCTCGTGCGAGCCTGGGAAGCTGACGGAGGCCGAGCCCGCCAACCAGGTGCAGCCGCTGCGCCTGGCCGACTGCGAGCTCAAGCTGCTGGAGGGGAAGTGAGCCGATGGGCGGCGGCGAGGCGGTCGGCGCGGTCGCGATTCCGACTGACGCGGGCGGCGCGCTGGAGTAGGGTCCGCGCGCGATGACGCTGGATTTGCCTTCCGAACGCACGCTGCGGGCGCAGATGGTCGAGGTCGGGCGCCGGCTGTACGCGCGCGGGCTCATCAACGGCGGCGAGGGGAACCTGTCGGCGCGGCTCTCGGAGCGGCGGCTGCTCTGCACGCCCGCGGGCGTGAACAAGGGCTTCCTGCGCGAGGAGGACCTGGTGGTGACCGAGCTGGACGGGTCGCCGCAGAACGAGCTCAAGCTGCCGTCGTCGGAGCTCTTGTTGCACCTGGCCTGCTATCAGGAGCGCGCGGACTGCCTCGCGGTGGTGCACGCGCATCCCCCGCACGCGGTGGCGCTGACGCTGATGAAGGCGCCCTTGATTCCGTGCATGCCCGAGGCGATCACGGCGCTCGGCGAGGTTCCGACCGCGCCCTACGCGACCCCGGGCGGGCCGGCGGTGGCCGAGGCGGTGCGGCCGCTGCTCAAGGGCGCCGACTGCGTGCTGATGGAGCGCCACGGCGCGCTGGCGATGGGCCGCGGGCTCAAGTCGCTCCTGGACGCGTGCGACAAGATGGAGATGCTGGAGGGCGTGGCCCGCGTGCAGTGGCTGGCCTCGCGGCACGTGCCCCCGACGCCGCTTCCCGAGGACGAGCGGCGGGTGCTGGGCGAGCAGCGCAAGCGGGGCCTTACGCGGGCCGCGAAGGCGCGGCGGCCGTGGGACTTGGACTAGATCTTGTTGGGGGTCCAGGGGGAGCGGCAGCTCGCCCCTGGTGGAGGTTCCCGAAGGGAACCGGATCGAGGAGCGCCCCATGATGTGCACGGACGACGGCAGTTCGGAGCTGAGATGATCGGGAAATTCAGCAAGAGCGACATGTTCAAGTCGATGTGGACCAATCCGGTCGCCACCAAGGCCATGCTGTGGGCCAAGCTGCCGCTCGCGGCCTTCGCGGGCCTGCGCGTGATCAAGCTCGACGAGAACGGCGCCGAGGTGCGCCTGCCGGCCGGGTGGAAGACGCAGAACCCGTTTCGCTCGACCTACTTCGCGGCACAGGCCATGGCCGCCGAGATGTCGACGGGCGCGCCCGCGCTGCTCTACATCGAGCAGAGCGGGAAATCGATCGCCTCGCTCGTGACGGGCCTGACGGCGAAGTTCACCAAGAAGGCCACCACCACGGCCATCTTCGCGTTCACGGGCGGCGCGGACATGCGCGCGGCCATCGAGAAGGCCTCGCAGCAGGACGAGCCGGTGGTGTTCACGGCGAAGTCGGCGGGCACGCAGAAGGACGGCGCGGTGATCGCGGAGTTCGAGATCACGTGGTCGTTCAAGCGGCGGAAGAGCTAGCCTCCGCGGCCGCCGGTGCGGGTGAGGCATCTCCCGCCTGGGACCGGCTACGTCCGCGTGCGCCGCTGTGGGGGAGGGGTTCGTGCTCAGACATGCGGGCTTCGGCCTGCACGAGCCGCTCGCGCGCCTGGCGCTCCGATCGACTTGGATGCCGCGGCTTGAGCTCCGACAGGAGGTTGGGTGCGCCCTTGCCCGAACTGCGCGCGAACC
This sequence comes from Deltaproteobacteria bacterium, assembly GCA_018266095.1. Classification (GTDB taxonomy): domain Bacteria; phylum Myxococcota; class Myxococcia; order Myxococcales; family 40CM-4-68-19; genus CAIWCD01. The sequence goes on along the minus strand of JAFEBC010000914.1, from coordinate 688 downwards.
CCTCCCCCACACCGTCGCCCGCTCTTGCTCGACACGCCATAGAGCTGCAGCGTCACTCGCACCGGCGCCCGCTCCTGTCTCGCCTACGCGCCGGGGGCTGGGGAAAAGCTACTTGCACCCCTCGTACCGCTGCTCCAGCACCACGTTCTTCTTCATGAACCAGAAGCCGCCCTTGGCCTTCGTGCGGCTCAGGCTCGGCACGCTCTCGCCCTGCGGGCCGGGGACGAAGTCCTCCTCGAGCTCCATCGAGTCCACGCTGCTGGGGAGCGGGTTGGGGGAGTAGATTCCCTTCAGCGGCACGAAGGTCTGCGCGTCGATCCAGGCGGTGCCGACGCGGCCGTTCTCACGGGCCTCTGGTCTCGGGGTGACCTCGAGCTTGTACGCGCGGCGGCCGGCGACCTGCTCCTCGCCGAGCAGCTTGAAGGTGTGCAGCGGCGGGCGGAAGGCCGTGAACATGGGCTTGCCGGGGTCCGCCTCGCCGTCCTTCTCGCGCAGCTCGGCCTGGCGGCGCTTCTTGTCTTCCTCCTCGTCGGCCTTCTTCATGTCTTGCTCGGGGAAGGGCTTGCCGGCGTAGGTGCGCGAGAGGGTCTTGCCGTGGGTGAGCTTGCCGTTGACCCAGGAGAGCTCCTGCTTGAACTCGAGGAGGTCGCCGGGCTTGCCGTCCTTGTCGAGCTCGTAGCCGGTGGTG
>JAFEBC010000913.1 GCA_018266095.1 Deltaproteobacteria bacterium | reverse complement strand
GTCTTCGGCATCGAGTACCTGGAGAACGAGGCCAACCTGCGCACGGGCATCACGCCCTCGCTCATCGCGCGCTACACCACCGGCCAGGGCCTGGGCGGGAAGGCGTTCTACCGGCACCAGTTCCCGGCGGCCTGGAGCGCGGTCTCGCTCAATGTCGCAGCGCCGGCCAACGGAACGCTCGTCGACACGCTCTCGCCCGACGATCGCTCGCTCACGGGGCGGCCCATCGGCTCGGCGCGCCTCGGGTACGAGCTCAACCTGCCGTCCGTCGAGCTCAAGCTGGGCGTGTCGGGCGAGTACGGCCCGCGCAACGACCAGCACGACCACAAGATCCGCCAGAAGATGCTCGGCGGGGACCTGCGCCTCATCATCGGCGTCATCGAGCTGCGCGGCGAGCTCATCCACCTCGAGCAGGACCAGGGCGGCGGCGACAAGATCAACGGCAACGGCGTGCAGACCGAGGTGTCGGGCTTCTACGTGACCGGCGGCTACGGCCAGCTCGGCCTGGTGTTCGACGTGGACTTCGGCCCCTTCACGCGGCTCTCGCTGTACGGGCGCTACGAGCGCCGGCACGCGCAGTTCGAGGGCTTCCGCGAGATCACCGTGGACCGCATCACCGCCGGCCTGCGCGCGGACCTGGGCGAGAACTTCCTGCTCAAGCTCGAGGGCCTGAAGAACCGCGAGCTCGTGGGCGCGCCCGACGTCGACAACGATGTGCTCACCTCCTCGCTCGTCTTCTCCTGGTGACCGACATGCGACCCGTCCACTTCATCCTGCTCGCGATCCTGAGCGCGACGGCCTCGTCCGCGGCGCCCAACACGAAGTCCAAGACGCCCGAGTGGCTCTCGACCGAGTTCCCGCTGCCGCTGGGCGTGCGCTCCGAGGCGGACCTCACGTTCAAGACCGCGGCCGAGCGTGAGTTCCTGGTGTTCAACCTGCTGGTGGCCGGCAAGGTGGCCTACGACGCGGGCGACTTCGGCGCGGCGGCGCAGCGCTGGGAGACCTTGCTCGCGGTGAAGAACCTGGAGCCCGAGATCGACCGCGCGGTGCGGCCGCTCCTGCTCGAGGCGCGCGCCAAGGCGGGCGTGAAGGGTGAAGCGCTGCCGCCGCCTCCGCCCGCGCGAGAGGCGCCTGCGGCCACCGATGACCCCACGCAGCCCGCGCCCGAGAAGCGCGAGCGCAAGCGGCGCACGGCGTTGGTGACGGTGGAGGGCATGGTGAGCGGCGGCGGTCAGGCGGGTCCGGGCGGCGCGGTGATCACGCTCAAGCGCACCGACGGCGCGATGCCCAAGCTCGTGCCCGTGAACAGCCTCGTCATCGAGCAGAAGGCCAAGCAGTTCGTGCCGCGCGTGGCCGTAGTGCCGGCGGGCTCGAGCGTGACGTTCCGCAACGAGGACCCCATCAACCACAACGTGTTCTCGCTCTCCAAGCCGGGCGCGTTCGACACGGGCGCCATGCCCACCGCCACCGACAAGCCGCAGACCTTCGACAAGCCGGGCGTGGTGCAGCCCTTGTGCAACATCCACGCGTCCATGCTCGGCTGGGTGGGCGTC
>JAFEBC010000912.1 GCA_018266095.1 Deltaproteobacteria bacterium | reverse complement strand
ATCGACGCGACGGGCCTCGTGGTCACGCCGGGCGTCATCGACGCGCACAGCCACCTGGGCGTCTACGCCACGCCGAACACGTTCGCGTCCTCGGACGGAAATGAGGCGACGAACCCGATCACCGCCGAGGTCAACGCCGCGGACTCCTTCTGGCCGCAGGACCCGGGCCTGCGTCGCGCGGCGGCGGGCGGCGTCACCGCGATGCTCATCCTCCCCGGCAGCGCCAACCTCGTCGGCGGCCGCGGCTTCCCCATCAAGAACGAGTTCGGCCGCAGCGCAGAGGAGGTCCGCTTCCCGGGCGCGCCCGACTCGCTCAAGCTCGCGTGCGGCGAGAACCCCAAGCGCGTCTACGGCAAGGAGAAGAAGACCGGCCCGTCCACGCGCATGGGCAACATCGCCGTCGACCGCCAGGCCTTCTCGCACGCGCGCGACTACCTGATCCGCTGGGACCAGTGGAAGAAGAAGGTCGAGCAGAAGGGCGAGGACGCGGCCGGTCCGATGCCCGCGCGCGACCTCAAGCTGGAGACGCTCGCCGGCGTGCTCAAGGGCGAGATCCTGGTGCAGAACCACTGCTACCGCGCCGACGAGATGCGCATCATGATGGACATCGCCGACGAGTTCGGCTTCCAGATCCGCGCGTTCCACCACGCGGTCGAGGCCTACAAGATCCGCGACGTGCTGGCGCAGAAGGGCGTCGCGGTGGCGACGTGGGCCGACTGGTTCGGCTTCAAGATGGAGGCCTGGGACGCGATCCCGTGGAACGCGGGCTTGCTCGAGAGCGCGGGCGTGAAGCTCATCATCCACTCGGATTCGGCGGACGGGATCCAGCGGCTCAACCAGGAGGCGGGCAAGGCGCTCGCGCGCGCGCGGGAGGCGGGGCTCACCATCTCGGACGACGCGGCGCTGCGCTGGTTCACGCTGAACCCTGCGTGGGCGATGGGCGTCGACAAGCTCACCGGCTCGCTCGAGCCCGGCAAGATGGCCGACATCGCGGTGTGGGATCACGATCCGCTCACGGTGTACGCGCGCGCGCAGAAGGTCTTCGTGGACGGCGTGCAGACCTACGACAGCAAGACGGGCCCGTCGGTGCCGAGCGACTTCGAGGTGGGCGAGCCGCAGGAGTGGGCGCGCATGACGCCGCAGCCGGGCGCGGTGCCGAAGTTCGAGCGCAGGGATCAGGCGCCGCTGGCGCTGGAGCAGGGCGACTGCGTGCAGCTCAACGGGGCCACGGTGCTCTCCGCGGGTGAGTCCAAGCGCGCGAGCGTCACGGTGCAGGGCGGGAAGATCACGAGCGTGTCCGCGGAGGCGGGAGCGGCGCCGGCGAAGTGCCGCGTGATCGACGCGCAGGGCCTGGTCATCACCGCGGGCCTCATCGAGCCCGAGAGCCCGGACGGTCTCGCCGAGGTGCTGGGTGAAGAGGCCACCAACGACGTGGGCGGCAAGAAGCAGGCGCCCGATCAGCTCCCCGTGCACGCGGCGCTGCTCGCGGCGGACTCGATCAACCCCTCGTCTGTGATGCTGCCCGTCGCGCGCACAGGCGGCGTGACGGCGCTCGTGTCGACGCCGGGCGGCGGCCTCGTGTCCGGCCAGAGCGCGGTGCTCTCCCTCGACGGCACGCTGCTCAAGGAGCGCGCGGCGATGATCTTCCACCTCGGCGGCGCGGGGCACAACGTGCTCGGCACGCGCGGGGCCGCGCTGGAGACGGTGCGCGAGTTGTTCGACGACGCGCGCTTCTACGCGCAGAAGAAGGCCGACTACGAGAAGGGCGCGCTGCGAAAGGTGCTGGTCAGCCACCGCGATCTCGAGGCGCTCGGCGAGGTGCTCTCCGGCAAGCTGCTCATGGTCATCGACGCCAACCGCGAGAGTGACCTGCGCGCGGCGCTCACGCTCATCAACGACTACAAGCTGCACGCGATCGTCCGCGGCGGCGCAGAGGCGTGGAGGCTCGCGAGCGAGTTCGCGCAGGCGAAGGTGCCGCTCATCCTCGATCCCACGAGCGATCTGCCGGACGACTTCGATCAGCTCGGCACGCGCCCCGACGCCGCGGCCATCCTCATCAAGGCCGGCGCGCGGGTGATGTTCTCGACCTTCTCGCACGACCGCGTGCGCACGCTGGCGCAGAGCGCGGGCAACGCGGTGGCGTGGGGCGTGCCGCACGAGCAGGCGCTCATGGCCATCACCTCGAACGTCGCGGACGCGTTCGGCCTCGACAACGGCCGCGTGCAGCAGGGCAAGCGCGCCGACCTCGTGCTCTGGAGCGGCGACCCGCTGGAGCTCGCGAGCCGCCCGTTGGCGATGTGGATCGGCGGCAAGCAGCAGAAGCTGGAGAGCCGGCAGAACGCGCTCTTGGAGAAGTACCGCCGCGTTCCTTGAGCGGGCGAGTGCCTGATAGGGTGCGCACTCTT
>JAFEBC010000911.1 GCA_018266095.1 Deltaproteobacteria bacterium | reverse complement strand
CGTCTTCAGCGCTCCTCGAGCCCGCTCATCAGCGTGCGCCACTGGATGTAGGCCTCGGCCGCTTCACGCAGCGGCGGCACTTCCCAGCGGCGCACGTTGGCGACGGCGATGTACTGCATCTCCGGGATCAGCGCGTCGAGGTCGCGTGCCTCGGCCTCGTGGTACGTGATCTTCGGCCCGTAGATGGTGATGGTCCACTGCTGCGGGCGCGGGTTCTCCTCGTCCTTCTTCACGTCGCGGCGGATGAGCATCTGCTCCTTGACGTGCTCCTGCGCCCACTCGATCTGCGGCTTGAGCTTGCGCTTGATGTACGGCAGGCCGCCCGTGCGCTTCTCGCGGAACCCCTCCCACCACTGGCAGAACCACTCGAGCTTGGTCGGCGCCAGGAACATGAGGTGGTCCTGGCTCATCCAGTGCTCGGGGTGCCACTGCTTCTTGAACATCGGCGCGACCCACGAGACGTCCCAGTCGCGCCGCGGCGGCTGCATCTCCTCGTTGGCCGGCTCGAGCGTCCCCGGCGCGAGGCGGAAGTTGCGCCCCTTGAGGTGCACCACCGGCGCGCGCGGGAGCGGCGTGCGCGGCTTGAGGGTGCGGCCCGGCGCCGGCGGGGGAGGGCGGTCGCGCATCGTCGGCAGCGGCTCGCGCTGGGCCTCCGTGCGCAGGAGTTCATCGAGCCCGAAGTGCGAAGGGCTCGCGACCCCGAGCGCGTCGAACGGCGCCGGCACGTCGAGCTGCGGCCCGCGGGGCCGCGACAGGCGTTCGATGAGCGTCCGGTCGATGAGCTCGCGCGCCGTCCCCGGCAGCCACGCCGCTGAGAGGCCGAAGGCCTCCGGGCGCAGCACCGCAGGCGCCTCGCGCGCGGGCAAGAGCTCGCTGCGCTGCGAGAGCGCGAGCGTCCACCGCGCGATCCGTGTGGTGACCGGGCGATCGAGCGCCACCGAGAGCGGCCGCAGCGCCGTCGGCCGCGCGTCGGCGTCGAGCCGGAACGCCGAGAGCCGCGCGCGTCCCAACTCGCCCAGCGGCGGCGGCAGGATGCGCACCCGCAAGAGCCGCGGCGGCGATCGCCCCGGCGCGCGGATGGCCTGTGACCCCAGAGGCAGCGCCCAGAAGTCGAGCGGATCCGCAGCCTCCGGCACACCCGGAATCCGCAGCGCGATCGCCGGCCGCGGCGGTCTCTCCGGCAGCGAGCCCGCGACGAGCTGCCTCGCGCGCGGGAGTTGAGCCGCGAGCAGCGCCCGCGCTTGCCGGCGACCTTGCCGGCGCCGCAACCAGGCCAGCAGGGCACGAAAGGGCGCGAGGAGAAAGGCGATCAACGTCCGCCTCGGACGACAGCGGGGCCAGTGTCGTGAGCGCCAGTCGCGGCCTTGGCGCCGGCGTTGGCGTGAGCGTCTGGGTCCGCGAGGGCCTCCGCGGCTGCGTCGGCGTTCGCGTTGGCGTTCGCGTTGGCGTCGGCGTCCGCGTCGGCGTCGGCGTTGGCGT
>JAFEBC010000910.1 GCA_018266095.1 Deltaproteobacteria bacterium | reverse complement strand
GTTTCGTATCGTCGTCAACTGGTGCGGCCATGCGCCCGGTGAACACCAGCGGCGACCTTTCCGGGCTCCAGTTGTACGCAAACGCAATGTTCTTCTGATCCGGCCCGATGCTCAGCGACGCCCCCGAATACGGCAGCACCGTGATCCCCTTGTCCGTGCTCTGCGCCCATGCTCCCCCGGCGCACAGCAGGATGGCCCACGCCAGCCGTCGCGCGCTCACAGGAGCCTCCCGACCAGCTGCTCGGGCGCGACCGCCGTCGTCTGATTGACGAGGCTGTACAGATCGCGGCCCGTTCCCACTTCGACGGCGACGAAGGACCACTTGGTGCCGACGGGCGCGTTGAACAAGAGCAGGAAGCGCGTGCCCGCCGTGGGGTCGAGATCGGCGCGCCCGGCCCAGTGCAGGCCGTCCCTCGTGCCCAGGGGCACCTCCTCGCCGGGATCGAGGCGGCCGTCGTGCGAGGAGTCGACCCAGAGGCGGGCCGAGTTGTGGTCGGATCGATCGAGCGTGAGCAGGTAACTGACGGAGGACATGTCGTGCCTTTCGCGCAGGGACGCGAAGCGGCATCGCAAGCACCGAGCCAGCCGATGGCGCGCACCTTCCAGAGCGGCGAAGGATCCAGCGCTCGCTCAGTTCGACACGCATCGTCACATCCGGATGTGACACTCGCCGACGCGGACATCCCGTCTTGTGCGTCCGATTCGCGCTCGCTTCTTGCTTGACACCCGCGCCCCGGAGCGGCTTGCTTCCGCCTCCACTCTGCGAGGAGCACCCATGTCCCGCATCATCAAGTCCGGCCTCATCCAGATGTCGAATCCGCTCTCCACCGGGTCCGTGAAGGACATCCAGGAGGCGATGTTCCAGAAGCACCTCCCGTACATCGAGGAGGCCGGCAAGAAGGGCGTGCAGATCCTCTGCCTGCAGGAGATCTTCAACGGGCCCTACTTCTGCCCCGCGCAGAGCCCCGAGTGGTACGACGCCGCCGAATCGTGCCCCGGCCCGACCACCGAGCGGCTCGCGCCCATCGCCAAGAAGTACGGGATGGCGATCGTGGTCCCCATCTACGAGCGCGTGCAGGCGGGCGTCTACTACAACACCGCGGCCGTCCTCGATCACGACGGCACGTACCTCGGGAAGTACCGCAAGAACCACATCCCGCAGGTGAACCCGGGCTTCTGGGAGAAGTACTACTTCAAGCCCGGAAACCTCGGCTACCCGGTGTTCAAGCTCTCGTCGGGCGTCACCATCGGCGTGTACATCTGCTACGACCGCCACTTCCCCGAGGGCGCGCGCCTCTTGGGCCTGCACGGCGCGGAGATCGTCTACAACCCTTCGGCCACCGTCGCCGGCCTCTCGCAGTACCTGTGGAAGCTCGAGCAGCCCGCGCACGCGGTGGCCAACGGCTACTACATGGGCTGCATCAACCGCGTCGGCACCGAAGCGCCGTGGAACATCGGCAAGTTCTACGGGAACAGCTACTTCGTCGACCCGCGCGGCAACATGCTGGCGGTGGCGAGCGAGGACAAGGACGAGCTGCTCATCGCGGATCTGGACCTGAGCAAGATCGAGGAAGTGCGGCGCGTGTGGCAGTTCTACCGCGACCGCCGGCCGGATTCGTATGGGGACATGGTGGAGCAGCTGCCGTAAGGGGGAGTGATGCAAGATCAGAAGGCTCGGCCGACGCTCCTCGGACTCGCGGTCCGAGCGCGCGACGAGTTGCGCTTCGGACTGGCCCTGGCCCGCACCGTGCGGCCGCTGATGGCCAAGAAGCTCGATCTGCGCTTCTTGCCAGCGGCCCTGGGAGGTCGCGAGCTCGCGGACGACGACACACGCCCGAGTCGCTTCTCCGCGCCCATCGACGAGACGGTCACCTTCGAGACCACCAACATCTGCAACGCTGACTGCATCTTCTGCGGGTACCAGTACCAGAAGCGCCCGCACGGCACGCAGACGCTCGAAGAGTTCAAGGCGCTCGCGCGCTTGGTGCGCGAGAACTCGCCGAAGTCGCGCATCGCCAACTTGACGCCCATCGTCGGCGACCCGCTGGTCGACAAGGCCATCCTGGAGAAGATCCGCTTCTGCAAGGAGATCGGCTTCTCGACGG
>JAFEBC010000090.1 GCA_018266095.1 Deltaproteobacteria bacterium | reverse complement strand
CCAGTTGACGCCCTTCGAGGGCTGCGACTTCCAGAGCGACGCGGGGGACGACGAGGTGCGCGGCGCGGGCCTCAAGTGGGTCACCGACGGCACGCCCATCGAGCGGCGCGCGTTCCTCAATGAGGACTACGCCGACGCGCCCGGCGTGCGCGGGACGTTCGACCTGCCGCCGCAATCGATGCCGTTCATCCTGGCGCAGGCGCTCCTGGGGCCAGCCGAGCGCCGCCAGCTCTTGTTTCACGGCGTGGGCGACGGCGCGGTGGACACGCTCTTGAACGCGCTCGACCACAGCGGCGGCCGCCTCGTGTGGGGCGAGCGGCGCACGCGCATCGAGCACGCGGACCTGCTCTTCCAGCCGAACTTCCCGCGCATGGCGAGGAACGGCGCGATGGTGGTGCAGAACGGGCGGCACCTCGCGCTGACGGCGCTCTTCGCGCAGCGGCTCGGCGGGCAGACGCTGGGGCAGATGGAGTGGCTGCGTTCGCTCGCGGGCGCGGGGATTCCGCTCGCGCTGGGCACGGATTCGATCGGGCAGATCTCGAGTCCGTGGCTCGACATCTTCCTCACGGCCATCCACCCGACGCACCCGTCGGAGGCGCTGACGGTCGAGGAGGCGCTCACCGCGTACACGCACGGCTCGGCCTACGCCGAGTTCGAGGAGGCCAAGAAGGGCACGCTCGCGCCCGGGATGTTCGCGGACCTGGCGATCCTCTCGCAGGACCCGTTCACCACGCCGCTGCCGCAGTTGCCGGCGACGTTCAGCGTGCGCACCGTCGTCGGCGGCAAGGTGGTCTGGGACGCGGGCTTGCTGCACTAACCCTTGCGTCGGCCTGACGTGCGGCTCGGCGCCGGGCCGGCGATGAGGTCGGCCGTGGCGCGTGCGATGGCCACAAGCTCGCTTCGGCGGGCGCCGGCCCGCGCGCGCACGGCCAGGCTGTGCAGGACGCTCGTGGCCACGCGCGCCAGCGCCTTCGGCTCGCCCGCCGCGCAGCGCTCGCCTTCGGCCTGGGCCCTGGCGATTCGAGCGGCCACCACTGCGTCGATCGCGGCCAGCATCTCCCCGACCGCCGACCGGATCGTCGCGTCGACCGTGGCCTCCGTGATCGCGGTGCAGATGACGAGGCACCCGCGGGGGCCCGCCTCGCCCGACAGGTACGCGTCGATCATGCCGGCAGGGAACGCCACCAGCGCGGCATGGAGCGTGGGCGCCTCGAGGGCAAGGCGGATCTCGCGCCCGGACTCGGCCGAGAACAGGCGCAGCGCCTCGAGGTACATCTCGCGCTTGTCGCCGAAGGCACCGTACAGGCTGGGCCGGTTCATGTCCGCGGCCGCGGCGATGTCGTCGAGCGAGGTGGCCGAGAATCCGCGCTCCCAGAAGACGTCGCGGATGGCGCGCAGCGCGACCTCACGGTCGTAGGACGGCGGCCTGCCGCGTCGCGGCGCTACTTTTGTACTGGTGCGCATGAAACACCTTGTCTGATTGAATGCGATCCAGTACAGAATCCTAGCAGAAGGCGGCCGGAGCTGCGACCCCGCCTCGACACAGGCCTCGCATGGACGGGGCCGCATCCGGAGGCACGGAGCATGGAGAAGACCTCAGACCGGCTGGCCGTCTCTCTCGGGGCGGCCATGTTCCTGTTCGGCTTCCTGAAGTTCTTCGACCCGTTCCACGGCTGGTTCCAGGTCCAGGTGGCGAGCAGCGGGCTGCCGGGCCCCTCCTTCGCCCTGGGCATCGCGGGCGAGATCGGCACGGGCCTGGCCCTGCTCGGCTCCTCCTTCGCGCGCAGACGGTTGGGCGCCGCGCACCACGCGCTCTCCGCGGCGGCCAGCGGGTCGCTCATCGTGATGATGGGCGTCGCGACCTTCGTTCATCTCCAGCCTGCCGTGCCCGCGTCCGTCCTGCCGCTCGGGATCAAGCCGCCCGTGATTCCGCTCTCCTTCCTGGCGCTCGCAGCCGCAGCCCTGGTGATGCACGTGCGCCTGTGGCGGGCGCAGCCGCGAGCCGCCGCCTCCTAGCTGCCCGCAGCTACCTGGCCAGCGCCTTCACCTGGTCCACGGTCCAGGTGTCGGCGGCGTGACGGCCGTAGTGGCTCGCGACCACACGGCCGTCCGACGTCAGCAAGAAGTCCGCGGGCCGGCCCAGCGCCGTGTCTTCCGGATCCGAGTGCGGCCCGTCCGGCAGGGAATGTCCCTGCACGATGGCCGGCCAGGAGCGCACGTCGAGCAGCGCGAACACCGACGTCCCCACGCCGAAGCGCGCGTACAGCTTGCGCTCCGGGTCGGCGACCACGTCGAACGGGAACCGCCCCTGGTACGGCAAGAGGTGCTCCTTGGGCGAGTGGAAGACCACCACTTCCTGGATGCCCGCCGCCTTCAGTTCAGCGTCGCGCTTCAAGTACGGCTGCAGGGTCAGGTTGCAGATGGGGCAGCCCGCGTAGCGGTGGAACTGCAGGTGGATGTAGCGCGCGCCCGGACGCGGGATGGGCACGGTCTCGTCGTGGATGTTCACGAACGAGAGCGCCACCTGCTCGCCCGGCTTGACCTTCTCTTCGGGCGCAGCCGACGCCCAGGCGCCGATGAGCAACACCAACCCGACCGCTGCGACTGCCAACACGACCCGCTTCATGACGTCGACCTCTCGTGGAGTGCACACATCCCGCCCGTTGGACCAACCAGGCACGCCGGCGTTACGCGCGATCGTGACGATCGTCACCGAACCGGCCCATGGACAAACGGCAGGCCGACGCGGCTTACCCTCTGTTCAAGCGCACGGGTTTCGCGGTATGCGGCGGCGCATGCAGCTCACCGAACGCCCGCTCACGACTGGTCCGCACGCGCCGCGCACCCCAGACGCAAAGCTCGAGAAGCGCCTCCTGCGCGACACGGGGCGCGCCATCGCGGCGTTCGATCTCATCGCGCCTGGCGACAAGATCCTGGTCGGCATCTCGGGCGGCAAGGACTCGTTCACGCTGCTCTATCTCTTGCAGCAGCTCCAGCGCCGCGCGCCGGTGCCCTTCGAGCTCATCGCCTGCAACCTCGACCAGGGGCACCCGGGCTTCCCGGCGGCGCAGCTCGAGGCGTATCTGCGCGCGCAGGACGTGCCCGTGCGCATGCTCAAGGAGGACACGTTCTCCATCGTGAAGCGCCTCGTGCCCGAGGGCGAGACGACCTGCTCGGTGTGCTCGCGGCTGCGGCGCGGCATCCTCTACACGGCCGCGCGCGAGCTGGGGTGCACGAAGATCGCGCTCGGGCACCACCGCGACGACCTCATCGAGTCGCTGCTCATGTCGATGCTCTTCGCGGGCAAGACGCGCTCGATGCCGCCCAAGCTCGTGTCGGACGACGGCCGCAACACGGTCATCCGGCCGCTCGTGTACTGCAGCGAGAAGGACATCGCGGCGTTCGCGCAGAGCGCCCAGTTTCCGATCATCCCGTGCGACCTGTGCGGCTCGCAGGAGAACCTGCAGCGCAAGCGAGTCAAGACGCTCTTGAACGAGCTGGAGCGCGAGCACCCGGACGTGCGCAATTCGCTGCAGGGCGCGATGGGGAATGTGATGCCGCTGCACCTCTTGGATGCGCGGCTGCAGGCGTTGGAGGGCACGGCGCAGGCGGCGAGCAAGGACCCGTGGATCGACGAGGATGATTGCGGGCCGAAGGGTGGCTTGACGGGTCTCGGCCAAAGATAGCCCCGCGGAGCTGACTCAGCCCTGAGCCGTGCGGGGTTTGCGCGCACTGGCGCTCCGCCCAGCGCTCCCTGCGCGCGGCAGAAGAACCAGGTCGGCGGCCTCGAGTGCGTCTTTGAGGAGGGTCTTGCGCGGAGTGCCGAGCTGCGCGCGCATGGTCAAGCCACGGGTGAAATCGATGAGCTGGATCGCGCGGACCGCGACAGGGAAGTCGGAGGGGATCTCTCCAGCGGCGATCCCGTCGCGGAGACGACGTTCCACCAGCGCCACGGCCCCAGCGGCAGCAGTCTGCAGGAACCGCCGGACCTCGGCGTCGTTCACCAGCGGCGCGACGCACTCCAGGAGGCAGCCCCGGGCGGAGCCCTTCTCGGTCGCCAGTTCGACTGCGCACCGCAGGAAGCCCACAAGCGCGTCGCGAAGACTTTGTGGGGCGAGGAGTGCCTTGGCGACGCGAGCGCCCTTCCGCGCTGCGTACGCTCGGAGGGCGCGCAGGAGCAACGTCCGCTTGTCCCCGAAGACGGCATACAGGCTCGGTCGACCCACCTCCATTCCGGCGACGAGGTCGTCGATCGTCACGCCATCGTAGCCCTTCGCCCAGAACACCTGGATCGCCTTCTCCACCGCTTCCAGCTCGTCGAAGCTGCGCGGTCGGCCACGCGGCCTCATGCTATTTTGAATCATTTGGTTCACAACTCCTTGCGCAGGCTCACCGACTCAATATAGTACCGTTCAGTTCATAATCAACGAGACGACCTTGTCGTCGCTGGGAGACCATCCTTGACAAACCCGATCGCGCTCGTGACGGGCACCACCTCAGGGCTCGGTCTTGCTGCGGCCAGACTGCTCGCTGCACAGGGCTGCCGCCAGATCATCGTCACCGGGCGCAGCCTGGCGCGGGCCCGCGAAACGGCCGCTCAGCTCGCGGCTGAGACCAAGACTGAGGTCTTTACGCCGCTAGAGCTGGAGCTGGATGCACCGGCCAGCGTCCGGTCCGCCCTCGCCGAGCTCGTCAAGCGCGGCCGGCCGATCGATTTCCTGCTGCTCAATGCCGGGATGGTCCCAGGCAAGAAGCGCGTGCTCACGGAAGCGGGCGTCGAGGCGTCTCAGGCCCCGCTCATCGGCCATCATCAACTGACGGTCGGCTTGCTCCACGCCAGCCTGCTGAGCCCCAACGCACGGATCGTCATCGCCGGCGCGGAACCTGCCCGTGGGGGCGTGCCGATGTTCAGCTACACTGCGGCCCGTCGGTATCTTCAAGCGTCGGAGTTCGGAACCGAGGTTTCAGGGCAATTCTTCGCCTCGGCGCAGGGGAAGTTCTCAGGCCCCATGGAGGTGCAGCGCCAGCCGCACCTCTCCGATCGCGCTAGCCAGGAAGCCGCGTGGCAGGCGGTCGTCAAGGTCTCGGGGGTCGACGACTCGTCCGCGGCACCGTCGAGCGTTGTGTCCTGAAGAGGCGCCTAGACGATGCGCGCGCCGCCGAGCACTTCGTCCCCTCGGTAGAACACGGCGCTCTGCCCCGGCGCGACACCGGGCGCTGGCGTGGCCAGCTTGACCTGCACGCGCGTCCCTTCGCGCTCCACACGCGCCGCGAGCGGCTTTCCGCGATGGCGGATCTGCACCTCACAGGCGTCGCCATCGCGCGGCGCCGCGTGCGTCCAGCGCGCATCCTCCGCGACGAACTCGCTGCGCGACGCCTCGGCTTCAGTGCCCACGACCACGCGCTGGTGCGCCGGATCGAGCGCGGCCACGTAGAGCGGCAGCGGGTGCGAGAGGCCCAAGCCGCGGCGCTGGCCGACGGTGTAGCGGTGCACGCCCTGGTGCGTCCCCAGGACCTTGCCGGACACGTCCACGACCTCGCCCTGCGCCTTGGCGACGCCGTGGGCCTCGAGGAACGTGCCCAGCTCCTGGCCCTCGACGAAGCAGACCTCCATGCTCTCGGGCTTGTCCGCGTTGGGCAGCTTGCGGTCGCGGGCGAGCTGGCGCACCTCGGTCTTGGTCAGTTCGCCGAGCGGGAAGCGCACGAGCCTCAAGGCGTCCTGCGAGAGGCCGTGGAGGAAGTAGCTCTGGTCCTTGCTCGCGTCGCGCGCGCGCAACAGCGCGAAGCTGCCGTCGGGGCGGGCTTCGACGCGCGCGTAGTGGCCGGTGATGAGCTCGCCTGCGCCGAGGCGGCGGGCGCGCTCGAGGAGCCAGTCGAACTTCACGTGGTCGTTGCAGCGCACGCACGGGTTCGGCGTGCGGCCAAGGGCGTAGGCGCCCACGAAGTCGTCGATGACCTCGCGCTGGAACGTCTCGCGCGCGTCGTGCACGTAGAAGCGGATGCCGAGCGTGGCGGCGGCGCGGCGCGCGTCGTAGAGATCGTCGGGCGCGCAGCAGGTCTTGCCCGAGCGCTCCTTGCCCTCGGGCGTGTTCGAGAGGCGCAGGGCCACGCCCACGACGCTCGCGGGGCCGTGCCGCTCGGCGCACAGGGCCGCGGCGACGGACGAATCGACCCCTCCGCTCATGGCAGCGACGACCAGCATCCGCTCACGCAGCCTTCGGCAAGGGCACCCAGAACCACACCTTCGCGCCGCTGAAGAAGTGGCCGCTCTCGGGCTGCGTCTTCGGAGGGCTCTCGACGCGGATGTTCCCGCCGTGCGCCTCGACGATCTGCTTGGCCACAGGCAGGCCCAGGCCCGCGCCGGGCGCCTTGTCGTCGCCGCGGTCGGCGTGGAAGAACGGCTCGAACACCTTGTCGGCCTCGTCGGGCAGGACGCCCGTGCCCTGATCGTACACCTCGACGAGCAGGCGGTCGTGCTCGCTGAACGCGTGCACCATGACCTCGCCACCCACGGGGCCGAACTTCACCGCGTTGTCGAGCAGGTTCACCAGCGCTTGCTTGAGCTTCTTCGAGTCGCCGAAGGCGATGGTCGCGGGCGCGATCTTCAGCTCCAGGTGCACGCGCCGCGCCTTGGCCTTGTTCTTCATCTCCTCGAGCGCGGCCTTGCACGCCTCGGCGATGTCGAACGGCTCCTTCTGCAAAAGGCCCTCGCCGCCCTCGAGCGTGGCGAAGTCGACCAGGTTGTCGATGGCGCGCGAGAGGCGCTCGACGGACGCGTTCATGGACTCGAGCGCCCGGCCCTGCGGCTCCGTGAGCGGTCCCAGCTTGAGCGAGCGCAGCATCTTCACGTAGCCGATGACGGGCGTGAGCGGCGTCGCCAGCTCGTGCGAGAGGTTCTGCATGAACTCCTGCTTGGCGCGCATGGCCGTCAGGAGCTGGGCGTTCTTGAGCGTCAGCTCGCGCACCGTCTGCTCCAGGCGCTCGGTCAGCGACTGGCTGTACTCGCGCAGGTGCCGGCGCTCGTCGCCCACGCGCAGCTTCTCGCGCTTGCCCTCGAGATAGGCGCGCAATTGCCCGGGGAACTTCTCGACCTCGATGGGCTTCTGGATGAACCCGTCGGCGCCCACCGAGAGCGCGAGGCTGCGGTCGCCGGCGCTGGTGAGCACCACGATGGGCACCGCGTCGAGCGACTTGTGGCTGCGCAGGCGCGTGGAGGTCTCGTAGCCGGAGATGCCGGGGAGCGCGATGTCGCAGAGGATGAGGTCGGGCGGGTGCGCCAGCGCGAGATCGATGCCGGCGAGGCCATCGGACGCCTCCAGCACCTCGAAGCCCTTGGGCTCCAGGATGCGCCGGATGAGCAGGCGCGTCTCGGGAGAGTCCTCGATGGTGAGGACCCGCACGCGGGCGGCCGGCTTGTCGACGAGGTCGGGCATGGCTGGATTCGGGACGCAAGGGATGCCCCCACGGCCACCGCTGCGCAAGGGATTTCGCGCCCCTGCGAGGTGGTTTGGACGCGGCGCGACGACGGGCTGCGGCAGGCCACTGTCCTGACCCTGGACGGTCTGGGAAGCTGGGGATTGCCACACGTTTCCCACAGGGCCGTTTTCGGGGGCCTGCGGGATCCGGGTAGACGGAATCAGGTCGGGAGGACGCGAGGAAAGCGTCTGACACCTTTCATCCAACCCAATGGACTCACTCGTTTTTTTGGACACGGCTCCTCGGAGGACCCGCTGAGAGGCAGCGAGCCTTCCGAGGGAGAGGACGCACGAGGGAAGCGGCTCGATCTAGGGCTGTGAATTGTCTGTGGACGGCCGGCTGGCGGCCTCAGACGCAAGTCGGATGAGCGACGCAGGGGTGTTCAGGGACGGGTCATCGAGGACGGCCTCGAGCAGCCGCTTGAGAAGCTGGCCGACGGCGGGGCCCGGACGCAAACCGAGGTCCTGCATGAGCTCACGCCCGCCGATGGCCAGATCGGTCACGCGAAGGGCGGAGGAGTCCTTCAGCACCCGCGCGAAGCGGGACTCGAGCGCGGCCTGGTTCGCGAGACCTTCCTCGACCGCCCTGCCCCGCCCGCGCAGGTCGGCGCGCCGCAAGGACCACTGGGTGCCGAGCTCCTCGGGGCCCAAGCGCGCGATGACGCGGCGGCAGGTGGCGTCGGTCCACTCCGGCAGGTAGTGCCAGTTGTGCTCGCGCACGTGCAGCGTGACGCGCTCGACCTCGCGCTTGGAGAAGCGCAGGCGCGTGAGGATCTCGGAGGTGAGCGTGGCGCCGACGTGCTCGTGCTGGTGGAAGCTGTTCTCGCTCGGAGACTCGGGCTTGGGCTGCGCGGTGCGCGGCTTGGCCACGTCGTGCAGGAGCGCGGAGAGGAGCACGATGAGGTCGCGCGTCTCGGCGGCGGCGGCGTCGACGACGCGCAGCGTGTGGCGCCAGACGTCCCACTGGTGCCAGCGGTTCTGCGGGAAGGCCACGCTCTCGACGAGCTCCGGCGCGATGCGCGCGAGAAGGCCGGTGCGCACGAGGAGACGCAGGCCGCGGCTCGGCGGGGCGCCGCGCACGAGCAGCTTGACCAATTCATCGTGGACGCGCTCGGCGGCCACCTTGCTGAAGGTGTCCAGCGTGGCAGTGATGGCCCGGCGCGTGGCCGGATCGAGCGCGAGGCGCAGCGTGGTGGCGAAGCGCACGGCGCGCAGAGGGCGCAGGCCGTCCTCGGAGAAGCGGTGCTCGGGGTTGCCCACGGCGCGCAACACGCGGCGCGAAAGATCGCCCACGCCGTCGAAGGGATCGCGCAGGCCGGCCTCGCCCGCAGTCAGCGGATCCCAGGCGATGGCGTTCACGGTGAAGTCGCGGCGCGCGAGGTCGCCCACGATGTCGCCGAGGAAGGTCACGCTGCTGGGCCGGCGGCCGTCCAGATACGGCCCCTCGCCGCGGAAGGTGGTCAGCTCGAGCTTGTGCTCGCCGAGGAGCACGGTGACGGTGCCGTGCTGCACGCCGGTGGGGATGACCTTGGGAAACAGGCGCATCACCTCGTCGGGCAAGGCGTCGGTGGCGATGTCGAAGTCCTGCGGCGCGCCGGGGCTCTGCGTCCAGGCCTGCGCGATCGGCGAGCGCGGGCGATCGAGGCCGGCGTTCCAGCGCGCGACGCGGAGGGCATCGCGCACGGCGCCGCCCGCGAGGAAGCCCTGCTTGCCAGCCGCGCGCAGCGTGCGCAGGGCGTGCAGGACCTCGGGCGGCACGAGCGCGGGATCGGGGACGATCGGGGACATCGGCTGCGAAGGTACAACAAGTGCGCGGCTACGCCTTCGGCCGCAGGATGCGCTCGGGCCTGAGGCCGCGCCGCGCGAGCTGCCGATAGAGCGTGCTGCGCGTGACGCCGAGCATCGCCGCGGCCTCCGTCATCGTCTTCGCGGAGCCCACGGTCTCCATCAGGCGCGCGAGATCGTCGTCCTCGGAGCGGTGCACGTCGGGCGTGCGCACGTCGACGGAGGGCGCCGCGCTCGGGTCCGGTGCGGCCGCGCCAGAGGAGCTCTGAGCCTGCGCGGCCGGCTGCGTGTGGGCGGCCTGCGTCTGGTCGACGCGCACGGGCGCGGGTGTCGCGGCGTGCTGCAACTGCGGCGGCAGGTCCGCGTCGGTCAGCGGGCCCTGCGCGAGTGCGACCAGGCGGCGCATCAGGTTCTTGAGCTCGCGCACGTTCCCGGGCCAGGCGTGGCGCGCGAAGGCCTCGAGCAGCGCGGGCGTGAGCGTGAGGCCGGACTTGGCCTGGTCGACGAGGGCCTCCTGCAGGAAGCGCTCGGCCAGGACGGGCAGATCGACCGTGCGCTCGCGCAGCGCGGGGAGCGGGATGGCGAGCACGTTCAGGCGGTGGAAGAGGTCCTCGCGCAGCGTGCCCGCGCGCAGGCAGGCGGCGAGATCGCGGTTGGTGGCCGCAATGATGCGCACGTCGATGGGCTTGGGCCGCGCGCCGCCGACCGGAACGAACTCATCCTCTTGCAGCACGCGCAGGAGCGTCGCTTGGGCCTCGGCGGAGAGCTCGGCGATCTCGTCGAGAAAGAGCGTGCCGCCGTCGGCCGCTTCGAACTTGCCGATGGCGCCCTCGCGCCGCGCGCCGGAGAAGGCGCCGCCGACGTAGCCGAAGAACTCGCTCTCGATGAGCTCGCGCGACAAAGACGCGCAGTTGACGCCGACGAAGGCCTTCTGCGCGCGCGCGCTGCCGGCGTGGATGCCCTGGGCGAAGACCTCCTTGCCTGTGCCGGACTCGCCCGTGATCAGGATGGGCAGCGTGTTCTGCGTGGCGGCGCGCGCGAGCACGAGCGCGCGGGCGATGGCGGGGCTTGTGCCGAGGACGTCGTCGAGCGTGTACCGGGTCTGGTTCGGCTGCGCGCGGGCGGCGCGGGGCGGCGTCCGGCTCGAGGGTGAGTGTGACGGCCGCTGCAAGACGAGGCAGCTCCCGGCGAGCGCGGGCCCGTCGAACACCGGGCGACAGAGCGCGAAGAGGCCGCCGTCGAGGGCGATCTGCAGCTCGGGCGTGCCCGCGGACTTCACCCTGCCCGCGGCCTGATCGAGCAGCGTGCGCAGGCGCGAGGAGCGCGAGAGCTGCGTGAGGGCCTGCGGCGTGTCCTTGGTGGACGCGAGCAGCGCGCCGGTGCGATCGACGGCCACCAGCGTCTCGCCCGGCCAGCGGCCCGAGAGCTCGGCGAAGCGCTGGAGCAGGAGGACGCGCCGCTCGGAGTCCAGCGCGAGCAGGCGCTGCTCGATGGCCGAGGCGATCACGGTGGCGAGCGCGAGCGTGTGCGGGTGCCCCTTCTCGCGGAAGCCGGAGATGTCGACGATGGCGATGATGGCGCCCGTGGCCGGATCGCGCACGGGCGTGGCCGCGCAGTGCCAATTCTGCCAGCCCTCGCAGAAGTGCTCGGCGCCGACCACGTGCACGGGCCGGCCCATCGCCAGCGCGGTGCCGGGCCCGTTGGTGCCGACGAGGTCTTCGGTCCACTGCGCGCCGGGGCGGAAGTTGATGTCGGCGAGGCCCTCGCGCGCCTCCGGATCGCCCTCGGCCGAGAGCATGCGGCCGCCCTCGTCGAAGAGCGTGAGGATGTGCCCGGCCTCGAGGCTCGCGTGGCACTGCTGGTAGATGGCCTGCACCGCGACCGGCAGCCACTCGGTGCGCTCGCGCGCGGATTCGAGCTCGTCGTCGGTCCACACCAGGGGCGCGCGCTTGAGCGCGGAGTCGACGCCCGCGCGCTGCGTGCGCAGCCACGAATCGAGCACGAGCGGACGCACGTCGACGATGGCCGCCTCGTCCTCGCCGCGCAGGAGCCGCTGCAGCGAGCGCTCGACGCGGAGCTGATCGCCGTGCGCGAACGGCAGGTCACCCGTGTCGGCCACCAGCTCTGTGCGCTGACGCGGTGTGTTCATTGGGACACGGAGTGTAGCGCCAACGGGACACCTGTCACTCGCGCAGCGCGTCATCCGCGACACCTGTGCGCGACACTCTGTGACGCGCGCGTTTCGTGCGCCCCTTGGGTTCGCGCTGCGCCTCGCTTCTCCTCTGGCGAGCGCGCGCTCCTCGAGTTGGCCAAGCGGTTGCACAGGAGGTCCGCGCATCGCGTGTCCGAAGCAGCCTCCGACCATCGCAGCAGTACGTCGCAGCAGCAGACGTTCGAAGCCTTCCACACTCTCCAGGAGAGACAACCATGGCCAACGCAACGCTTCCGCAAGGTGCCTCGCGGCATCCCCTCAAGATCCCCATTCGCGCGCGCTACGAGCACTGGATCAACGGCGAGTCCACGAGGCCCGTGAAGGGGCAGTACTTCACCAACCCCACGCCCATCACCGGCGAGCCGCTCTGTGAAGTGGCGCGCGGCACCTCCGAGGACATCGAGCGCGCGCTGGACGCTGCGCACAAGGCGGCGGTGACTTGGAACAAGACCTCGGCCACCGAGCGCAGCAACCTTCTGAACCGCATCGCCGACCGGCTGGAGCAGAACCTGGCCGCCATCGCGCTCATCGAGACGACCGACAACGGCAAGCCCATCCGCGAGACGATGGCCGCGGACCTGCCGCTCGCCGTCGACCACTTCCGCTACTTCGCGGGCGTGATCCGGGCCAACGAGGGCAACATCGTCGAGCTCGACAAGGACACGGTCGCGTACCACCTGCACGAGCCGCTCGGAGTGGTCGGGCAGATCATCCCGTGGAACTTCCCGCTCTTGATGGCGGTGTGGAAGCTCGCGCCGGCGCTGGACGCGGGCAACTGCGTGGTGATGAAGCCCGCCGAGCAGACGCCGGTGTCGATCATGGCGTTCATGGAGCTGGTCGCGGACATCCTGCCGCCGGGCGTGGTGAACGTGGTGCAGGGCTTCGGCGTCGAGGCCGGCAAGCCGCTCGCGTCGAGCAATCGCATCGCCAAGATCGCGTTCACGGGCGAGACGACCACGGGCCGCCTCATCCAGCAGTACGCGAGCGAGAACCTCATCCCGTCGACGCTGGAGCTGGGCGGCAAGTCGCCGAACATCTTCTTCGCGGACGTGATGGACGCGAACGACGACTTCCTCGACAAGGCGCTCGAGGGGTTCACCATGTTCGCGCTCAACCAGGGCGAGGTGTGCACGTGTCCGTCGCGCGCGCTGGTGCACGAGAAGATCTACGACAAGTTCGTGGAGCGGGCGATCGCGCGCACGCGGGCGCTCATCGGGGGCGATCCGTACGACGCCAAGACCATGATCGGCGCGCAGGCCTCGAATGATCAGCTCGAGAAGATCCTCAGCTACTTCGACATCGGCAAGAAGGAAGGCGCCAAGGTCCTCACCGGCGGCGAGCGGCGCGTGCATCCGGGCGAGCTGAAGAACGGCTACTACATCAAGCCGACCATCCTCGAGGGGCACAACAAGATGCGCGTGTTCCAGGAGGAGATCTTCGGGCCGGTCGTGTCGGTGACGAAGTTCAAGGACTTCGACGACGCGATGGCGATCGCGAACGACACGCTGTACGGGCTGGGCGCGGGCGTGTGGACGCGCAACGGCAACGACGCGTACCGCGCGGGGCGGGCCATCAAAGCGGGCCGCGTGTGGACGAACTGCTACCACGCGTATCCGGCGGGCGCGGCGTTCGGCGGCTACAAGCAGTCGGGCATCGGCCGCGAGAACCACCGGATGATGCTGGACCACTACCAGCAGACCAAGAACCTGCTCGTGAGCTACTCGCCCAAGAAGCTGGGGTTCTTCTAGGAGACCACGCATGGCCGTCGCGCGCGTCGAAGTGACACCTCAAGCCGCAGAGCTTCTGGCGAGGCTCGAGAGGCAGCACGGGGCGTTGTTGTTCCATCAGTCGGGAGGCTG
>JAFEBC010000909.1 GCA_018266095.1 Deltaproteobacteria bacterium | reverse complement strand
GGCGCACATCTCCCAGCCTTGCTCCACCAAATTCTTCCCTCGCCCAAGCCGCGTTCGTCTGCTCGCTTTTCATCCCTGACAGAAACCACAGGGGTACGACACTTGTGGCCAATGCTTAGCCCACGCCCCGGGCCCGCTCTGTGTCCGGTTGGTGGAGTCCGGTGATCTCCCCACGCCCCGGGCCCGCTCTGTGTCCGGTTGGTGGAGTCCGGTGATCTCCCCACGCCCCGGGCCCCCTCTGTGTCCTCTTGGTGGAGTTCGGTGATCTCCCCACGCCCCGGGCCCGCTCTGTGTCCTCTTGGTGGAGTTCGGTGATCTCCCCACGCCCGGGCCCGCTGTGGGTCCAAGGTGATGGTGCGGCGGAGGGCTCGCCAAGCCGCGGTCTCGCTCTGGGGCTCGCTACGGGTGACGGACTGCCCCGCGGGCGCCATTCCCCCTCTTGGTCCTACTTTTTGTCGAGCTCGCCGCGCAGCTCCAGGAGGTAGTCCCAGGAGAAGATGCCCGTCGTGTGGCTGTCGGACCAGTCGAGCTGCACGGCGTAGTTGCCGACCTGGTGGAGGCCGCGGCACTTCACGTCTTCGGGGACTTGGGCCTCGCCGACGGTGCGCTTGCCGGTCCACTCTTCTACGCAGCCGGCGCACGGGCAGCGGGCGCGGAGCCACTTGGGGGCGAAGACGGTCTGGCGGCCGTCTTCCCAGCGGACGGTGAGGCCGCCTTGGCCGTCGACGCCGAGGTCGACGGGGCGCAGCTTCTTCTCTTGCGGCTTGATGCGATCGAGCAGGCCCATGGTGGGCGCGGTGTATCGCAGGCGGCGCGCAAATGCCAATGAGGACCGGCGGGCGCGCTCAAAAGGCCATCCCGACGGTAGCGAAGGGCGCGATGCCGCCCGAGAGGGGCGCGAGCAGGTTCAAGGCGGCGACGAACTTCACGCTATGCAGGCGGAAGGCCTCGAGGCCGACGGTGCCCTTGAGGCCGGTGCCCCCGTGGTTGGAGCCGGAGTGGTTGACGTCGGTGACCTCCATGGTGCCGAGGCCGAGGCCGACGAAGGGGG
>JAFEBC010000908.1 GCA_018266095.1 Deltaproteobacteria bacterium | reverse complement strand
GTGCCCGCGGCCTCGCCATCCCCTGGCGCCGGGGCCGCCTCACCGTCGGCGCCCGCCTCGGGGCTGCCCGCGACGAACGGGTCGCGCAGCGCCAGCGACGGCTAGCGATTCGGCCGAGGTCAGCCCTACTCGCGCTCGAGCACGCACGCCGCGCCCAGGGCGCCGGCCGCGCAGATCGAGATGAGGGCAGTGCCCTTCCCGCTCGCGTTCAGCTCGCGCAGGGTCTGGTTCACGAGGCGCGCGCCGGTGGCGCCGAAGGGGTGGCCCAGCGAGATCGAGCCGCCGTTCGGGTTCATCTTCTCGTCCGGCACTTCGCCCATCGGCTCCGCGCCGCCCAGGTGCTCGTCGGCGAACTTCTTGCTGCCCCAGGCCTGCAGGTTCGAGAGCACCTGCGCGGCGAAGGCCTCGTGGATCTCGACGAGGTCGATGTCCTTGAGCTTCATGCCCGCGCGCTTCAAGGCCTTCGGGGCCGAGAACGCGGGCGCCTGCAGGAGCTGCCACTTGGGATCCACGGCCGCGTAGGCGTACGAGCGCAGGAAGCCCAGGGGCTTCAAGCCCAGCGCCTTGGCCTTCTCCTCGCTCATGATGACCAGGGCCGCCGCGCCGTCCGTGAGCGGCGACGCGTTGCCCGCCGTGATCGAGCCGTACTTGCGATCGAACACGGGCTTGAGCTTGGCGTAGCCCTCGAGCGTCGAGTCCTTGCGCACGAGGTTGTCCTCGGTGATCGCCGTCTCGAACTTCGGCGGCACGAGCACGTGCATGACCTCCTTGGCGAACGTGCCGTTGGCCCAGGCGGCGGCGGCCTTGCTGTGCGAGCGGTGCGCCCACGCGTCCTGCGCCTCGCGGGAGATGCCGTTCTCCTTGGCCATCTTCTCGGCGCTCTCGCCCATCGTCAGGCCCGTCGAGTACTCGGCGATGGCGGGCGGCACGGGCACGAGGTCCCTCGCGTGCACGCTGGAGAAGGCCTTGAGCTTGTCGACGATGGTCTTGCCCTTGCTCGAGTCGACGAAGGCCTGCGCGAGCGGCTTCGAGAGCGAGATCGGCACGTCCGACATCGACTCCACGCCGCCGACGATGGCGACGTCGTACTCGCCGAGCGCGATGGAGTCGGCCGCGCTGGTCAGCGACTGCATCGAGGTGGCGCAGGCGCGCGACACGGAGTAGGCCTCGACCTTCTTGGGGAGGCCTGCGGCGAGCGCGATCTCGCGGGAGATGTTGGGCATCGCCACGTTGGGGATGACCGCGCCGAAGACCATCGCGTCGATCTGGTCGACGGGGACTTCGCTGCGCTGGACGAGCTCCTTGACGACCGCGGTGCCGAGGTCGAGGGCGGTGAGGTCCTTGAAGACGGTGGCGGCCTTGACGAACGGGGTGCGCAGTCCTGCGACGATGGCGACGCGGCGGGGCATCGAGAAGCTCCCTGGGCGCGAGGGGGATTGGCGCCCGCGGGGCATATAGCGACGACGACGCAGCGAGTCAAATGGACTTCCGCGGTCCCGGGGCGTGGGGAGGGTTGCGCCCTCCGGGAGGCCTGCGGCTTGGAACTCCGCGGTCCCGGGGCGTGGGGAGGGTTGCGCCCTCCGGGAGGCCTGCGGCACGACCGGCACCTCGCATCCGCGAGGTGCTGGGCACTTCGTTCAAGGTGGGGTGCTGCCGCGCCTCAGTCGGGCGCAATCCCGCCCCACGCCCTTGTCATTGATCAGATCTCGGAGCGGCCACGATGCT
>JAFEBC010000907.1 GCA_018266095.1 Deltaproteobacteria bacterium | reverse complement strand
GGCGGCGGGGCCTTCGCGGCGGCCACGGGGGCCGGCGCGGGCTTGGCGGCCGCAGGCGGCGACGGCGGCGGCTTGGCCACCGGACCAGGCGTGTGCACGTGCGGCGCGGGCGGCGCGCTCACCATCGAGCCGGCGCTCGCGGGCGCGGTGGCCTCGACGTTGACGATCGACTCGACCTTCTGCCCGCCGGCCATCACGCCCGGCTCGTAGTGCGGCGCGGAGAAGCGCTCGATGAGCGCGTTGAACTCGCCCGCCACCAGGCGCTTCAACATCTGCTTGTGCTGCGTCTCCATCAGCTTGCGCACGACCGCCGACAGGTCCGACGCGCCCGTCTGGTCCGCGTAGCTCGACTTCATCGAGTTGACGATGTTGCCGCCCACGAACAGGTGGGTGATGTAGTGCGCGTGCGGGAGCCCGGAGTCCTCCGTCTGCACGTGGAAGACGCGCCCTTGGTGCTTGACGTTGTGGTTGAACCCGACGACCGGGGCTCCAACCTTGTTCGTACTCACTGGGGCACTCTCTCCGATGGCTACAGGCTTGTAGGGAGAAGTAACACTGTTGGCGGGTCGCGGCGAGCTAAACCCGCGACGCGGGAGGGCGCGGCTTCGCGGCGCTCCGCTTGAAACTCCGCGGTCCCGGGGCGTGGGGAGGGTTGCGCCCTCCGGGAGGCTTGCGGCTTGAACTCCGCGGTCCCGAGGCGTGGGGAGGGTTGCGCCCTCCGGGAGGCCTGCGGCACGACCGGCACCTCGCGTCCGCGAGGTGC
This sequence comes from Deltaproteobacteria bacterium, assembly GCA_018266095.1. Lineage (GTDB taxonomy): Bacteria > Myxococcota > Myxococcia > Myxococcales > 40CM-4-68-19 > CAIWCD01. Next base: position 1,464 of record JAFEBC010000907.1, on the reverse strand, counting down.
TGGGAGCTCCGGTCGAGGGCCTTGATGTGCCGCGCCTCAGTCGGGCGCAATCCCTCCCCACGCCCCGGGCCCGCTCTTTGTCCTGTTTGGTGGAATCCGGTGATCTCCCCACGCCCCGGGACCGCTCTTTGAGCGCGTGGCTGGTGCGGGCTCTCCACGCCTCGGGGCCGCTCGGGGTTCGGGCGACGGCGTTGATTCTCGGACCGGCCGGTGCGCTCTCGGAGTGTGCGCAGGTCGGCGACGGCGGGAGCACCGGTCGTCGGGTTCGGATTGTGACCCGTTGGAGGCTGCCTGCTGGTGGATACCGGCTTAGGTCATGGCCAAGTCGACGAGTTCGACTTCGCCGGTCTTGCGGCCGAGGAAGCGCTCGGCGACGCCGCGGAATCTCTCGGGCAAGTCGGTGCAGATGACGCGGCTCGTGGCGGCCTTGGGGCTCTCGGGCCGGAGCATGGTGCGGGCGCTCAGGATCTGCGCGCAGGCTTCGGCGGTGGCTTCGGCGCCGTCGACGACGGAGACCTTGGGGCCGACGACTTCGGCGATGGTCTTGGCGAGCAACGGGTAGTGCGTGCAGCCGAGGACGACGGTGTCGACGCCGGAGCGGCGCAGGTCGCCGAGGTAGCGTTCGGCGACGAGGCGGGGGACGTCGCCGTCGGTCCAGCCCTCTTCGGCGAGGGGGACGAACAACGGGCAGGCGCGGGCGATGACAGGGGCGAGCGGTGCGAGGCGCTTCAGGGCCGACTGATAGGCGCCCGAGGCGATGGTTCCAGGAGTGCCGAGGACGGCGATCGAGCCGCCGCGGGTGGCCTTCACCGCAGCCTGCGCGCCGGCCTCGATGACGCCGACGACGGGCATCGGGAGCGATTTCGTCAGCGCCGGGAGCGCGTGCGCGGAGACGGTGTTGCAGGCGACCACGAGCGCCTTGATGCCCTGCGACGCCAGATAGCGCGCGTTGAGCTGCGCATAGCGCGTCACCACTTCTGCCGAGCGCGTTCCGTAGGGCACGCGCGCCGTATCGCCCAGGTAGACGGTGTGCTCACGCGGCAGGCGGGCCTCGAGCGCCCGCAGCACAGTCAGGCCGCCGACGCCGCTGTCGAAGAGACCGATGGGAGCTTCGGCGGAGATGGACACAGGTCACGTTGTCACTTGGTGCGCGCACGAGCGCAAGTGCTTCTCATTGGATCCGATTGGCCACACCAAGCAGGACCCCAGAGCGCGACTTCGTGCCACGGGGGACGGACGTCCCGTGTCTGCGGCACAGACTGGCCTCGAGCGGGAGTGGGCGAAGGGAGCCCACTCAGGTGCGCATCGCACTTGGTCCAAGAGCGGTCCCGGGGCGTGGGCTTGTCATTGATCAGATCTCGGAGCGGCCACGATGCTGCCAGACTCGAGGAGAGCGACGAGAGGCTCGATGTAGAGAAGACCGCGAGCGATGACGAGAGGGCCCGGAGGTCCGCCAGAGGACTT
>JAFEBC010000906.1 GCA_018266095.1 Deltaproteobacteria bacterium | reverse complement strand
TGGGACCCTCGGTCGTCGCGGATCGTGCGCCCGCGGAGCTGCGGGCGAGCTACCAGGGCACGTACCAGATGTCGTGGGCCATCGGCGCCTTCGTCGGGCCGCTCGCAGGCGGGTGGCTGATGGGGCTCGGCTCGGGTGCGCTGTGGTGGGTGTGCGCGCTCCTGGGCGTCGTGTCGGCGCTCGGGCAGCTCGCGCTGGGACCCAAGCTGCTGAACACCGGGAACTAACGTTTCAAGCGTGTCATCTGTCTTCATCTCGTACGGAGCGGCATGCCTTCGAGCGCGTCCATCTCGGAGCTGGTCCTGGGCGCGCGGCGCGGGGAGGCGCACGCGTTCGCGGAGCTGGCGAGGCGGCACCTGAAGGCGGCCTATGCAGTCGCGCTGTCGGTGCTGGGCGCGCCGGCGGACGCGGAGGATGTGGCCCAGGAGGCGCTGGTGGTGGCGTTCGAGAAGCTCGAGAGCTGCAGGGAGCCGGAGCGCTTCGCGGGGTGGCTGATGCAGATCGTGCGCAACCGCGCGCGCAACCAGCTCGTCACGCGCAAGCTCAAGGGCGCGCAGGACGTGCCCGAGGGTATCGAGGCGTGGGCGCCGGCGGACACGGACCGCTCGGTGCTGCGCGCGGAGCTCTTGGCGGCGCTGAACACGCTGCCGCCGCTGCAGCGCGAGGTGGTGCTCTTGCACGACCTGGACGGCTGGACGCACGCGGAGATCGCGTCGGCGCTGGGCACGTCTGAGGTGATGTCGCGGCAGCATTTGTTCGTGGCGCGGCAGGCGCTGCGCGGGAAGCTGAAGGAGACCGATGCGGTCGTGGAGGCCACGCATGAATGACGAGCCGATCGATTTCTCGCCGCTGGATCCGTCGCGCGACGCGGCGCGCTGGGAGCGGATGGTGCAGGCCGTGGCCGCGCGCGGACAGGCGGCGCGCGCGCAGTCGGTGCCGCTGTGGCTGCTGAAGCTGGGGCGGCCGGCCCTGCTGGCGGCGGCGGCGATCGCCGTCCTCTGCTGGGCGCCGACACTCTTGCGCGGGCGGGTCGCAGACGCGACCTCGATGAGTCCGCAGGCGGGCTTGCAGGGGAAGGTCCGCGGCAGCGGGAGCACGCAGGCCAAGGCGCAGCAGAGCCCGGCCCTGCAGCTCTCGGCGTGGGCAGCCAATGACGAGCTCCCGGCGACGGCTGAGCTCCTGAGCACTCTCGGAGACGGCGATGGCCGCTGAGAAGCAGAGCGTGCAGCTCCTCTCGGGGCTCATCGTCGTGCTCACGTTCGTGTTCGGCACCATCGCGGGCATCGGCCTCGATCGCTCGTTCCTCGCGCGCCACCAGGGCCCGCGCCACGGACCGGGCGACCTGGGCCGCGACGGCCGCGAGCCGGGCCCGCCGCAGCCCGGCCACGCGCCGCTCCCGCCGTACCTCGAGGACCTCGACCTCACCGACGCGCAGGAGAAGAAGGTGCAGGAGGTGCTCGAGAAGTACCGCCCGCAGCTCGAGGCGCTCGTGCGCGAGAGCTTCCCCAAGGTGCGCGCCATCAACGACAAGCTCGACGCCGAGGTCCGCGCGCAGCTCACGCCCGAGCAGCAGAAGCAGCTCGACGCCCGGCCGCGCCACCACGTGCACGGCATGCACGGCCCCGGAATGCCCGGCGGCCCAGGCATGGGCCCTCCCGGAATGGGACCACCCGGCGGCGCCCCAGGAATGGGTCCTCCCGGAATGCCTCCTCCCGAAGACCGCATGCCTCCGCCCCCGCGCGAAGACGGCCCTCGCGAGTGGCTCCTGGGCCCAGACGCCGGCCGCTAGGTCCTCTCCCCAACAGGATCCCCACCGCGGACCGGGGCGTGGGGAGTCCCCCGCAGCTCGACTCTCGGCACCACCCAAGAGTTCCAACAGCGGGCCCGGGGCGTGAGCTAAGCATTGGCCACAAGTGTCGTACCCCTGTGGTTTCTGTCAGGGATGAAAAGCGAGCAGACGAACGCGGCTTGGGCGAGGGAAGAATTTGGTGGAGCAAGGCTGGGAGAT
>JAFEBC010000905.1 GCA_018266095.1 Deltaproteobacteria bacterium | reverse complement strand
GCCACGAAGTCGTGCGCCACGCCCTCCAGGTCCGACGCCGCCCAACCCACGACCCACAACAGCAGCATCACCAGCATGCCGAGGAGCGCCGCCACGATCTGCGAATCCGTCAGCGAGCTCACGAACAGGCCCACCGACATGAACGCCGCGCCCGCGCACACCATCCCGAAGTAGCAGGTCGCGATCGACTTCCAGTCGAGCCCGCTCTCGCCCGCGAAGATCTGCAGCGTGATCGGATACGTGGCCGTCAGCGCCAGCGCGCTCACCACCATGAACAGGCCCGCCGCGTACTTGCCCAGGACGATCGCGGCCGGCGTCACCGGCGTCGTGTTCAACAGCTCGATGGTGCGCGACGACCGCTCCTCGGCGATGAGCCGCATGGAGAGGAACGGCACCATCAGCATGAGGATGAAGGCCAGGTTGAAGAACAGGTTGCGGAAGATCGCGTCCTGGAAGTTCAGCCGGTTCATCATCTCCGGCGCGTTCAGCCGCATGTACTGCAGCGACACTTGCTGGTAGCCGCCCAGGAGCCGCAGGAAGAAGTACGACCCGAAGGTCACGAACACGGTCAGCATCACGTACGCGATGGGCGTCGCGAAGTAGATGTTCAGCTCTTTGCGCGCGATGGCGAGTGCGTTTTTCATTGGTGTCTTGGTCCCTTACGCAGACGTCAGCTTGAGGAAGATCTCTTCGAGCGAGAGCGCCGGCCCCGGCGTGCCATCCGCCGCTGCCGCGCCCGCGTGCTTCTGCCGCAGCCCATCGAGCGTGTCGTCGGCCACCACCGTGCCGCCCGCGATCATCAGCACCCGCTGGCACACCGCCGTGACCTCCGGGAGGATGTGCGTCGAGAGCACGATCGTGTGCTGCCCCGCGAGCGACTTGATGAGCTCGCGCACCTCGATGATCTGCGCCGGATCGAGGCCGACTGTGGGCTCGTCCAGCACCAGCACCTCCGGCTTGCCGAGCAGCGCCTGCGCGATGCCGACGCGCTGCCGCTGGCCCTTGGAGAGGTTCTTGATCACGCGGTGGATGTAGACGTCGCTGTGCGTCTGCTTGGCCACCCGCTCGACATCGGCCTTCAACTCCCCGCCCGGCACGCCCTTGATGCGCGCGACGAACGTGAGGTAATCGCGCACCGTCATGTCCTGATAGAGCGGCGGCGTCTCGGGCAGGTACCCGACCCGCTTCTTCACCTCCATCGGGCTCTCGAAGACGTCGAAGCCCGCGATCTTCACCGTCCCGCTCGAGGCCGGCAGCGCGCCCGTGATCATGCGCATCGTGGTGGTCTTGCCCGCGCCGTTGGGTCCGAGAAAGCCGACGATCTCGCCCTTGCCCACGGTGAACGAGACGTTCTGGACGGCCTTCACGTCGCGATAGCTCTTGCTCAGGTTGCTGACTTCGATCATGCGTGGCGCCTCACGAATTTTTTTCGCCGGTTTCTGGGAATGCTCGCGGCATCCGGCGGGTTTGATGCTGTTTGCGCTCCGGCAAAAAACCGAATGAAATCATGTCAATCGCCGGGTTGGCGGGGCGCAAACTAATCCATCGCGGCGCTGTGTCAAGGTCCCTGTTTGTGGAACTCCGCGGGCCCGGAGCGTGGGGCCGCGGTTGAGCGTCCGCGCGCCCGGGCCCGCTGTTGAACCTGGTGAGGGCGCTGCCGGTGCTCATTCGTCACGCACGGGTCGCATTGACTGCGTTTCGCTCCGGGGGGGCAGGGCAACAAGGGGTACGAGGTCGGCCCCGTCGCCCCCCAAACAGGTCCAAAGAGCGGTCCCGGGGCGTGAGCTAAGCATTGGCCACAAGTGTCGTACCCCTGTGGTTTCTGTCAGGGATGAAAAGCGAGCAGACGAACGCGGCTTGGGCGAGGGAAGAATTTGGTGGAGCAAGGCTGGGAGAT
>JAFEBC010000904.1 GCA_018266095.1 Deltaproteobacteria bacterium | reverse complement strand
GGGATGTCGTCGTCCCCGCCCTTGCCGCCGCCGCCACCGCCACCGCCGCTCGGCCCCTCGTCGAATCCAGGAGGAGGAGGGCCGAAGTCGTCGCCGCCGCCCTTGCCGCCGCGCGCGCCGCCGCCGCCCGAGCCGCGCTCGCCGCCCTGGAGGAAGGTGACCTGCTTGGCGACCACCTCAGTGGTGTACTGCTTGACGCCTTCCTTGTTGTTCCACTCGCGCGTCTGGAGCTGGCCCTCGATGTAGACCTGCCGGCCCTTCGAGAGGTACTGGCCGCAGAGCTCAGCGGTCTTGCCCCAGGCGACGATGCGGTGCCACTCGGTGCGTTCCTGCTTCTGGCCCGACTTGTCGTTCCAGGTCTCGTTGGTCGCGATGTTGAAGTTGGCGACCGCCTGTCCGCCAGGCGTGTAGCGGACTTCAGGGTCCTTGCCGAGGTTGCCGATGAGGATGACTTTGTTCACGCCGCTGGATGCCATGAGAGCCTCTGCAGTGATGACTGGAAGGAACGTGGAGAGCGTCGGAACCTAGCACAACGGTCCGACATCGGATCGCGCAAGTGCGCTTCTGGCGCGGTCTGACGGCACTTTTTCGGGCTCTAGCCGCCGCCGACCTTGGACTCTGCCGCGGCCGCGGCGTCGTCGGTGGAGGCCTGGACCTTCTTGGCCCGGCGCTTCCCCCGGCGCTTCTTGGCGTGCGAATCGGAGGCGTCCGCGGTGGCGGCCGTCGCGGTCGAGACCGCGGTCGCAGCGGGCCCGCCCGGAGCCGTGGAGGTCGGGGGGACGGCGCCCTGCGGGGGAGCGCTCGGCGTGGCGTTCGGGTCGAGGCCGGGATCGTGGACGAACGGAGGCGTCGCGTAGTCGTCGTGCGGCAGCCCCTCGTGTGCCGGCGGCGCAGGCGCCGGGGAGACAGGTGCAGCCACGGGCGCTTGGGCAGTCGCGGCGCCCGTCGAGGAGCCCGCGGCCGCGACCGGGGCCGGCGATGACGACGCAGCGACACCGGCCAGCGAGGCCTGTGCGGCCGGCGAGGCCTGTGCGGCCAGCGAGGCCTGTGCGGTCAACGAGGCCTGTGCGGCCGGCGAGGCTTGGGCCGCGGAGGCCTGAGCCGTGGACGACGCTGCCGCCACCACCGGGGCCGGGACCGAGCCCGCACCTGCCGTGTTCGCAGCCGCCGAGGCGCCGCTCACGTCGAGATCCGCCGGGGACTCCTTGAGCGTCAGCAGGTCGAAGAGCCGCTGCGCGTTCTCACCCTCGAGGCCGGGCACGGACAGGCTCTGCGACAGCGCTTGGCCCAGGGCAGACCTGGCGGTG
>JAFEBC010000903.1 GCA_018266095.1 Deltaproteobacteria bacterium | reverse complement strand
TCGAGGGCTACACCGCCATCACCGTCGACCGGCTCACCGCGGGCCTGCGGCTCGAGCTCTTCGAGTCGTTCCTGATCAAGGGCGAGTACCTGATCAACCGCGAGCTGGTGGGCGCTCCGCAGGTGGACAACAACGTGGTCACGACCTCGGTCGTGTACTCGTGGTGAGGACGTCGATGCAGACGCGCACGAAAGTCATGTTCGCCCTTCCCTTCGCGGGCCTGCTCTGCGGGCTCGCCGCGGCGGCGGCGCCGGGACACAAGGGCCAGGAGGCGTCCGATTGGTCCACGCAGGAGATGCCGCTGCCGCTCGCGGTGAAGACGGCCGACGACCTGCGCATCAAGGCGCTGGCCGAGCGGCACTACCTCATCTTCAACCTCATCGGGCACGGCAAGGTCGCGTGGGACAGCGGCGACTTCGCCACCGCGGCGGCGCGCTGGGAGGAGCTGCTCAAGGTCCCCGGCCTCGACTCCGCCACGGAGGCCGTCTTCCGCCCGCTGGCCAAGGCCGCGCGCGCGAAGGCGGGCGGCGCTGCGATCGAGGCGCCCACGCTCCCCGACACGGGCACGCCCGAGGTCGCGCCAGAGAAGCCCGTCGAGGCCCCCAAGCCCAAGCCGCAAGCGACCGTCACCGGCACCGTCAGCGGCGGCGAGAACGGGCCCGGCGGCGCGGTGGTGGTCCTCAAGCCGCTCAACGGCAAGGTCGACGTGCGCCCCGCCAAGGGCAAGGTGATGCTGCAGAAGGACAAGCAGTTCATCCCCCACGTGCTCGCGGTGCCCATGGGCTCGAACGTGTCCTTCAAGAACATCGACCCGCTCTTCCACAACGCGTTCTCGCTCTCGCCCACGCGCAAGTTCGACACCGACCTCTACGGCAAGGACGAGGAGCGCTCGTACGTCTTCGACAAGCCGGGCGTGGTCGAGGTGCTCTGCAACATCCACTCGTCGATGCTCGGGTACGTGGTGGTGGTCGATTCGCCCTGGTACAGCACCGTGGGTGCGAGCGGCACCTTCAGCATCAAGGGCGTGCCGCCGGGCGCTTACGAGGTGGAGCTCTGGCACGAGAGCATGACCAATCCCGTGAAGAGCCGCGTGACGGTGACCGACGAGGGCGCCAGGCTGTCCCTCAATGTGGCGTCGGATCGCAAGGCGGCGCAGTTCCCGCCCGACAAGTACGGCAAGCCGCGGCAGTCGCAGCTTGGGTATTAGAGCGCTCGTCTGGTACGGCGGTCACAGCCCTCGCAGGGTGTGGCCATGTAGGGTCGCGTCGAGAGGCGCCTTGAGCTAGGCAATGAGGTCAGTGGTTGCAGCAAAGACCGCGCTGGTCACAGGGACGTTGGCGCGGCCGGAGGGTGCGGTGATGACGATGTTGCGCAAGAGCGTTTTGATGTTGGGCGCGCTCGCGGCGCTGGCGGTGCTGGGTTGCGCGCCCTGCAAGATGGACTCGGATTGTCCGGCGAACCAGTCGTGCCAGTCGGGCGCGTGCGGGCCGGTGCCGCGCGTGTGCGAGGCGGCGAGCACGCTGGCCTGCTCGTGCGCGGACGGCTCCTCGAGCACGCGCGTGTGCGCGGCCGACGGGTCGAGCTACGGCGACTGCCAGTGCAACGGGGACACCACCTCGAGCTGCACGGCGCAGACCTGCGGCGTGGTGCCCGACCTCGTGGGCAAGGACCTCGACCAGGCCGGCGACGCGATGGCGGCGCAGGGCCTCTCGATGCCGGACCCGCTGGACCCGACCGCGTGGCAGTTCGAGATGAAGGTGAACGATCCGCCGGTGCAGATCCTGGCGCAGGACCCGGCGCCGGGCACGATGTGGCCGAAGGACAAGGCGATCACGCTGCGGGTGACGATGCCGCCGGACCAGGAGTCCCTGGGCCTGCCGCACGCGAACTTCCTGGTGGCGAACCTGCTGCAGGACGACGAGAACTCGTCCACGGCCTACTACGACGCGATGGATCCGCTGCCGTACCCGAAGAAGCTGACGCTCGCGCAGTGGAAGCAGGAGAACGGCTTCGGCGGGCCGGTCGACGACGAGGCCTCGGCCATCTACGGCAACAAGGGCGACCTGGGGTTCGGCCGGCACATGCACATG
>JAFEBC010000902.1 GCA_018266095.1 Deltaproteobacteria bacterium | reverse complement strand
CTCGATCTCAAGGACGCCGACGCGGTGCGCCTGGGCTTCGAGAAGGCCCGCGAGCACGCGCGCACGGTGATCGTGGAGACGTACCTCGCGGGCTACGACCACCGCATGCTGGTGGTGAACGGCAACTTCATCGCCGTGGCCAAGCGCGTCCCGGGCCATGTGGTGGGCGACGGCAAGCACACCATCGCTCAGCTCGTGGACATCGTGAACAGCGATCCGCGGCGCGGCATCGGGCACGAGAAGGTGCTCACGCGCTTGGAGCTCGACCACCAGGCCGAGCGCTTGATGGAAAAGGGCGGCGTCACCAAGGACACTGTGATTCCGGCGGGCGAGACGTTCTATCTGCGCTCGACGGGAAATCTGTCCACGGGCGGCACCGCCATCGATCTCACCGATCAGATCCACCCCGACAACAAGGACATGGCCATCCGCGTCGCCAAGGCCATCGGCCTCGACGTGATCGGCATCGACTTCATCACGCCCGACATCACGCAGAGCTGGCACGAGATCGGCGGCGGCATCTGCGAGGTGAACGCGGCGCCGGGCTTCCGCATGCACGTGGCGCCCACCGAGGGCAAGCCGCGCGACGTGGCCGGGCCGGTGATGGACATGCTCTTCCCGCCGGGGACGCCCTCGAAGATTCCGATCGCGGCGGTCACGGGCACGAACGGCAAGACCACCACGGCGCGCATGCTGGCGCACATCCAGAAGATGAACGGACACGTGGTCGGCCTGGCGACGACGGACGGCGTGTACGTGGACGGCGAGCGCACGGTCTCGGGCGACATGACGGGGCCGCAGTCGGCGCAGATGATCCTGCGCGATCCGAGCGTGGATCTGGCGGTGATGGAGACGGCGCGCGGCGGCCTGCTGCGCTCGGGACTCGGCTACCGGAGCTGCAATGTCGGCGCGGTGATCAACGTGCAGGCCGATCACTTGGGCCTCAAGGGCATCGACACGCTCGAGCAGCTCGCCGAGGTGAAGCGCATCGTGGTCGAGGTGGCGCGCGACTGCGCCGTGCTCAACGCGGACGATCTGCACTGTCTGCGCATGGCCGATCACACGAACGCCGCGCGCATCGCGTACGTGACCATGAACTCCAAGCACGAGCTCGTGCGGCAGCACATCCGCGCGGGCGGCCTCGCGTGCGTGCTCGAGGACGGCATCAACGGACAGATGATCACGCTGTTCGATCGCGGCGCGCACCTGCCGCTCTTGTGGACGCACCTCATCCCCGCGACGCTCGAGGGCAAGGCGCTGCACAACGTGCAGAACGCGATGTTCGCGGCGGCGATGGCGTACGCGATGGGCGTGAAGATCGAGAACATCAAGCACGGTCTGCGCACGTTCGACTCGAGCTACTTCCAGGCGCCGGGCCGCATGAACGTCTGGGACAAGCTGCCGTTCCGCGTGATCCTCGACTACGGGCACAACCCGGCTGCGATCCAGGCGCTGGTGGACGTGACCAAGAAGCTCGAGGTGGCGGGACGGCGCATCTGCGTGCTCGCGGCGCCGGGAGACAGGCGCGACGAGGACATCGCGGAGATCGCGCGCATCGCGGCCAAGAAGTTCGATCACGTGATCGTGCGGCGCGACGACGATCCGCGCGGACGCGGGCCGGATGAGGTGCCGCGGCGGCTGCGCGACGGGCTCATCGCCAACGGGCATCCGGCAGACGCGATCACCATGATCATCGACGAGCCGGGCGCGATCGACGCGGCGCTGAAGATG
>JAFEBC010000901.1 GCA_018266095.1 Deltaproteobacteria bacterium | reverse complement strand
TCCGCCCCGCGCGGCAGCGAGTGGTGCCGGAAGCGGTCGCCCAGCTTGCGGCGCTCGTCGTGGTTGAACTCCTTGAACAGCGCGCTCTGGCCGAAGAGGTTGTCGAGCAGGCGCGCGCGATAGAACGCGAGCACCACGTCGCGCACCGAGGGATGCACCGCGATCACGTCCTCGAGCGCCTCGCGATCGACCTCGAGCAGCACCGCCTCCGCCACCGACTTCACCGTCGCCAGGCGCGGCGAGTTGGCCACCAGCGCCATCTCGCCGAAGAAGTCCCCTTCGCCGAGACGAGCGAGCAGGGCGCCCGTGCCTCCCTTGAGCGGCTTGCCGTCCGGCCCGCGCCCGCGCAGCACCTCGACGTCCCCCTGCACGATGACGAACATCGACTGGCCCGGCTTGCCCTCCTCCACGATGGTCTCGCCCGGCGCCGTCACGCGCAGCTCGGTCTCCCCCAGGAGCGCGATGAACGCGTTGCGCTCCAGCGCCGAGAACAGCGGGATGCGATTCATGGCGCCCACGTTGAGCGCCACCTGTCGCGCCTCGGCCTGCGGCGGCGGCACCATCGGCAGGATGCCCCCGCGCGCCTGCTTCGGGATCGGCGTCGCCCGGCGCAACAGGCCGCCCACACCCAACGTCAGCGGCGAGTGCCCGCGCGGCGCGTGCGGCTGATCGCCCGAGGGCGAGTGCAGCGCCTGCACCATCGCCACCGGCAGCTTGGGCACGATGGGCACCGACTCACGCTGCTGCGCGTAGAGCCCGGCCAGCGCGCTCTGCGTCTCGGTGTGCTTGGGATCGAGCTCGAGGATGAGCAGGTTCACCGCCATCGCCTGCAAGAGGCGCCCCTGCGCCGCGTAGTGCCCCGCGACCGCCTGGAGCTGCGCCACGGCCTCGGGGATGCGCTCGAGCCGCTGCAGCACGTTGGCGTACCGCTGGCGCGCGTGCACGTCCTCGGGCTCGCTCTCGACCTTCTCCTGGAGCTGCGCGGCCTCTTCGAGCAGCACGGTCTGGTTCGACACGTGAATCTCCTCTCGCACGTGCCGCGACGGCGCGCGCCCTTAAGTCTTGTAGCCCGTGGTGATGCCCGACTCGTCGAGCGGCCGGGCCACCTCGGGCAGGAACTCCAGCGTCACCGCGTTGGCCAGCCGCACCTGCGAGTCCACGCGGATGGGGGCCTCCTCGCCGCGCGCCACCGCCTGGCCGTCGATCTCAGTGGCCTGGTCCGTGACCGAGCGCAAGCGGAAGCCGTCCGCGGTGCGCCGCAGCTCGAAGTGCCAGCGGCTGATGCGCAGGCCCTGCTCGCGCTCGCGGAGCTGCAGCACCACGTCGTTGGCGATGATGCCGTTCTGCTCGCGGAGCCGGCCGAAGGTGATGGTGTCCTGCTGCGGCAGCGTGAACTCCTCGCCCGTCTCGGCGATGCGCACCTTGGCGGCGTAGCGGGACTTGTCGCGCCACTCCAGCGCCATCAGGTGCATCGGCTCGAGCAGGCCCTTGAGCGTCACCGGGCCCAGGCCGCGGCAGAGCAGGCGCCGCGACGACGAGAGCTCACGGAAGGCGGCCTCGGTGATGCGGATCTCGTTGGGCGACGCCGACGACGCCACGCGCGCGGCCGT
>JAFEBC010000900.1 GCA_018266095.1 Deltaproteobacteria bacterium | reverse complement strand
GCGCCGACGATCTCGAGCTGGACTTCGACGGGCCGTTCCAGTTCGCCACGACGGCGCAGAACGGCACGCCCTTCCACGTCACCGTGAAGACGCAGCCCGCGGACCCGCTGCAGCGCTGCGACATCGACGGCGCGGACGGCAAGGTCGACGGCGATGTGACCAGCGTGAACGTGACCTGCACCACGCTGCCGTACTTCAACATCGGCGGCATGGTGACGGGTCTGCTCGGCCAGGGGCTCATCCTCGAGAACCTGGGCGGCGACGACCTCGCCATCACCAAGAACGGCCAGTTCACCTTCGCCACGCAGCAGCAGACCACGCTGCCCTACTCGGTGACGGTGCGCTCGCAGCCCTTCGGTCCGTATCAGCTCTGCACGGTGACCGCGGGCGACGGCACGGTGGCGGACGCGGACGTGTTGAGCGTGAACGTGGTCTGCGCGACGAGCCCCTTCTTCGACGTGGGCGGCACCGTGAGCGGGCTCACCGGCAGCGGTCTCGTGCTGCAGAACGACGGCGGGGACGATCTCCTGGTGAGCGCGACGGGCACCTTCCACTTCGCCACGCAGGTGCAGGAGAACGTGCCGTACCTCGTCACCATCAAGACGCAGCCGGCGAACCCGAACCAGACCTGCACGCTGACGAACGCGGGCGGCGTGGTGGGCGCGGCGGACGTGACCTCTGTGCACGTGGCCTGCGCGGACAATCCCAAGTTCTCGCTCGGCGGGAGCGTCTCGGGGCTCACCGGCGCGGGCCTCGTGCTGCACGCGAGCACGGGCGAGAACCTGGCGGTCACCTCCACGGGCGCGTTCACGTTCGCGCAGAAGCTGCAGGGCGGGACGCGCTACCGCGTGTCGGTCGGCACTCAGCCCTCGGGGCAGACGTGTTCGGTCAGCGCGCACGGCGAAGGCACCATCGCGGCCAACGTCGGGAACGTGCAGGTCGTCTGCGGCGGCGCGGCCCGCTACTCGCTCGGCGTGCAGGTGTCGGGGCTCACCGGCTCGGGGCTCCTGCTCACCACGGCGGCGGGCGATGAGCTCGCGGTGAACAGCGCGGGGACCAGCACGTTCGCCGATTCGTTCGCGGACGGCGCGGGCTACGCGGTGACCGTCACAGCGCAGCCGGGCGCGCCGCAGCAGCTCTGCGCCTTCGACACGGCGAGCGCGGGCACCTTCGCGGGCGCCGACGTGCTCCTGCCCGTCACCTGCACCACGCAGCCCTTCTTCACCATCGGCGGCGTGGTCACCGGCAACGCGGGCCAGGGCCTGACGCTGCTCAACGCGGGCGAGCAGCTCGTGGTCAGCGGCAACGGCGCGTTCGCCTTCAGCACCCTGGCGCAGTCGGGGACGCCGTACGACATCACCGTGGCGCAGCAGCCCAACGCGCCGCTGCAGACCTGCATCGTCACCGGCGGACACGGCGTGGTGACCGGCGCGAACCCCGGCGGCATCTCGGTGAACTGCACGACCAACACGTTCTTCCTCATCGGCGGCTCGGTCAGCGGCGTGGTGGGCACCGGCCTCGTCTTGCAGAACAACGGCGCCGACGATCACACCATCACGCAGGACGGCTTCTTCATCTTCTCGACGAACCTGCAGGCCGGCCGGACCTTCGCGGTCTCGGTGAAGACGCAGCCGAACAACCCGCCGCAGACGTGCACGGTCAACAACGGCAGCGGCGTGGTCACGCGCAACATGGTGAGCGCGCAGATCGTGTGCGCGAAGAACCCCACCTCGGTGATCGGCGGCACGGTGTCGGGCCTGACGGGCTCGGGCCTCGTGCTGCAGGACAACGTGGTCGATCCGCTGACCATCACCGGCAACGGCGGCTTCGGCTTCGCCACGGCGCTGAACCTGGGCGCGACGTACTCGGTCACCGTGCGCACGCAGCCGACCAACCCCTCACAGACGTGCCGCGTGGTCAACGGCGCAGGCCGCACGGCGGGGACCAACGTCAACAGCGTCACCGTCACCTGCTCGCCGGTCAACTTCAAGGTCGGCGGCTTCGTCTCGGGCCTGCCCGCGGGCGCGAAGGTGAACCTCCTCGACAACGGCTTTGACGCGCTGACCGTGAGCGGCACCAGCACCGGCGCGACCGACGTGACCTACTCGTTCGGCACCAGCATCGCGAGCGGGCGCGCGTACACGGTCACCGTCACGGGCCAGAGCGGCGGCGTGTC
>JAFEBC010000008.1 GCA_018266095.1 Deltaproteobacteria bacterium | reverse complement strand
GGTGCCCATCGCCACGTTGCTCTGCGTGAGGCACTCGGCGCCCTGCACGTAGAGTCCGGCGAGGCCGAAGTCGAGCACCTTGGTCTTGCCGTCGTTCTGCACCAGCACGTTGTCGGGCTTGAGGTCCCGGTGCACGACGCCGCGGGCGTGCGCGTAGGCGAGCGCGTGCGCCACCTGCGCCAGCAGCCTGGCCAGCGTGCGCGGCGTGGGCCGGTTCTGGTGCGCCCAGGTGCGCAGCGAAGCGCCGTCGATGAGCTCCATCGAGATCCAGCAGTGCGGACCCGAGCGGCCGCGCGAGGTCAGCCGCACCACGCCCGGGTGATCGAGCTGGGCCATCGCCGCGGCCTCGCGCTCGAAGCGCTTCACGTAGTCGGGGACCACCGCGAGCGAGGCGCCGAGCACCTTGACCGCGACCGGCCGGCCGTCCTTCAAGTTCGTACAGCGGAAGACCTCGCCCATGCCGCCCTGCCCCAGCCGCTCGTGCACGGCGAAGCCCTCGAGCTGCGGGAACGGCGCGGGCGGAGGCGCGGGCGCGCGCTGCGTGGTGGTCGCGGGCGCGGCGGCCGGCTTCTCCGCGGGCACCTGCCAGGAGGCGTCGAGCCGCTGGTTGCGCTCCTGCGCGATGCGGTCCGAGGGCACGGTCTTCTGCTCGGCGAGCAGCGGGTCCATCCCAGTGGGGCCGTTCGGCCCGTTGGGCGCGTTCAGGTTCGGCTGCCCCGCGACGGGCGGCGCCGGCGTCTTCTTGCGCGGCGGATCGGCGGGCCGCATCACCTCGAAGCGCATGTGGCAGCGCGCGCAGCGCACGCGCGCTCCGCCCACGAAGAGGCTCACGTCAACGCGCGCCTCACAGTTGGGGCAACGCTGCAGCGCGCGGACAGGTCGGGGATCCGGTGCGAGAGCTGGCTGCTCGGCCATCGTGGTCCTCGTAGGGGGCGGCGAGTCGACAGAACACTTGCCCACCCGCACTGTCGCCTAGCCGGATCGGAACGCAAATTTTTTTCCTGTTCCGTCAACCGGGGGCCGAAACCCCGCGGATCCAGAAGCGCTATTTCGCGCCGGGGTCGTTCTGCATCAGGCCGAGGATGTTCCCCTCGGTGTCCTTGATGTAGGCAAGCCAGCCCACGCCCGGGATCGGCATCTTGGGGAGGGCCTCGCTGCCGCCCGTCTTCAGCGCCTGGGCAAAGGTCTGATCCACCGAGTCCACGTTCACGGTGCAGACGAAGCCGTTCACGGCCGCCATCGGCCCCGGCGCGTCTCCCCGGCGCGGCACGAGGCCGCCATCGATGCCCGGCCCCTGCGTGCCCGTCTTGATGAGCCAGTACATCCCCGGCGGGCCCCAGGCAGTGAACTCCCAGCCGAACAGGCCCGAATAGAACGTCTGCGCGCGCGCCGGGTCGGACGCGTGGATCTCGAAGTGGACGGGACGGGGCATGTGACCTCCTGCCCCAGAGCCTACAGCGCTTCCAGCACCTTGTAGACCTGCACCGGCTGCTCGCGGTTCTTCACCTTCGCGGGCGGCAAGGTCTCGGTGACGAAGCCGTCGCGGCCGGCCTTGTTGAGGCACTCGTCGCTGATGACGACCTGGTCCGCAGCGGCGAGGCCGCACAGACGCGACGCGAGGTTCACGCCGTCGCCGATGGCGGTGTAGCTGAGCGCCTTGGAGGAGCCCATGTTGCCGACGACGACGGTGCCGGTGTGCACGCCGATGCCGGCCTTGAGCGGCGCCTTGCCCTGCGCCACGCGGTCGGCGTTGAACTCGACGATCTTCTGCTGCATCTTCACCGCCGCCTGGACCGCGCGGGTGGCGTCGTCGCTGCGCCGCACGGGCGCGCCGAACAGAGCCATGATGGCGTCGCCGATGAACTTGTCGAGGATGCCGCCGTGCTCGAACACGATGTCGACCATCAGCTCGAAGTAGTCGTTGAGCATCTTCACGACTTCTTGGGCGGGCATCTTCTCGGACATCGAGGTGAAGCCGCGGATGTCGGAGAAGAGGATCGTGATCTCGGTGAGCGCGCCGCCCTTGGACAGCTCGAGCGCGCCGCGGGCCGCCTGCTCGACGAGCGCGGGCGAGAGGAAGCGTGAGAGCTGGGCGCGCTGCGTGGCCTCATGCTCCAGGGCGCGGGCGTACTCGCTGTTCTCGAGCGCGACCGAGGCCTGCGCGGCGATGGCGGTGAGGACTTCCAGATCCTTGGTGACGAAGGCGGCGATGCGCTCGCGCGAGTCGAGGAACATCACGCCCTTCACCTCGTCGCCCGAGAGCAGCGGCACGG
This sequence comes from Deltaproteobacteria bacterium, assembly GCA_018266095.1. Lineage (GTDB taxonomy): Bacteria > Myxococcota > Myxococcia > Myxococcales > 40CM-4-68-19 > CAIWCD01. Next base: position 4,932 of record JAFEBC010000008.1, on the reverse strand, counting down.
CCATGGCCGAGCGCACGCCGAGCGCGATGATGGAGTGGCTCGACTGGAAGCGGTCGTCGGAGATGGCGTCGCTGGTGAGCACGCCTTGCTTGGTGGCCTCGACCTGCTTCAAGAGCGTGTCCGAGACGAGCACCTTGCCCTGCCCCGGCTTGCGCTGGCGCATGGCCTGGATGACGAGCTCGCCCGACTGCGGGTCGCGCAGCAGGATGACGCCGTTGTCACAGGGGATGAGGTCGAAGGCGATCTGGAGGATGCGCTCGAGGAGCTGCGTGAGGTCGCGCTCCAGGCGCACGTAGTTCGAGAACTCATGACCGACGCGCAGGCGCTCGTAGTCGCGCTTGAGCTGGTTCATGTCCTTGATCTGGTCGACCGGCTGGAAGTTCGCCTTGGCGTCGACGCGCGCGACCACGCCCTCGAGCTCGCCGCTGTCGGCTTCCTTGCTGGCGACGATCACCGCGAGCTAGGGCTTGGGGGCCGCAGCGGTCGGGAGCGAGGCCAGGTGGAAGGTCATGCGCGAGGTGCCGATGAGCACCTCGTCGCCTTCCTTGAGCGCGGTGGGGCCGAAGATGCGCTTGCCGTTGACGTAGGTGCCGTTCGAGGAGCCGAGGTCCTTCACCACCCACTGGCCGCCCTCGAAGTCGAGCTCGCTGTGCTTGCGCGAGACCTCGCGGTCGGCGAGGCGCACGCTGGCGCCGGTGGAGCGGCCGAGGACGTTGTTGGTGCCGAGCGGATACTCGCCCGCGGGGCCGTTGGGGCCGTGCAGGATGAGCCGCGGCACCGAGGCCTGCGCGGGCCCGGTGTGGTTCGTCGAATACGAGGCGACCGGCTGGATGGGGCTCTGGCTCATGCGCGCGGGGGACTTCTGGCCTTGCGTGGTGATGCTGCTGGCGCCCGCACGCGCCGGGCGGGGCGTAGAGCCGAAGTTCGTTGGCTCGTCCTCGAACGCGGCGATGCGCGAGCGCGCCGGCGTGCCTTCACGATCGGCGCCACAGGCGGGGCAATGCCCATCGACGGGCTCGAGATCGCGGTAGCAGGTCGGACAAGCGGACATCGGGTTCTGGTCCCCTGACGAGTGCTGGCGGTGGCCTGTTTGCTGCTGCGGCGTACAGAATATCACGTGTGGTATCAACTGCGCACGTTGATCTCGACCCGCCGTGTGTCCAAGGGGACAAACACGGGGAGGGTCTTCGGGGCGGCCGTCCACTCTCCCCTTGTGCCTTTGGCGCCGCCCTGCTAACGCCGCGCCCGTGAAGATCAAACAGCGTCCAGAGGATTTCGTGGTCCGCGAGGGCTTCCGCTTCGAGGAAGACCCGCGCGGGGCCATCTGGGTCTACCGCATGGACAAGCAGAAGGTGTCCACGCTGCAGGCCATCGAGCGGCTGGGGCGCGAGTTCGGCGTGCGGCGGCGGGCGTTCTCGGTCTGCGGGCTCAAGGACAAGCAGGGGCGCACCGAGCAGCTCATCGGCGTCGAGGGCGGGTCGCTGGGCGAGACTGACGTGGTGCAGAGCGGGGACCTGCGGCTGACGCTCCTGGGCCGGACCAATGAGGCGCTCGGCACGCACAACATCACCAGCAACCGCTTCGAGGTCACGGTGCGCGATCTGGCGCCGGCGGACACGGCGCGGGCGGCCGAGAGCGCGCGAGAGGTCGAGCGCGTGGGCGTGGTGAACTACTTCGATTCGCAGCGGTTCGGGTTCCTCAAGCACGGCCAGGGGTTCATCGCCAAGCCGCTCCTGCGCGGGGACTTCGAGGGCGCGCTCAAGGCCTTCATGGCCACGCCCTCCGAGCTCGACCGGTCGGACGACGCGAAGGTGAAGACCTTCTGGCGCGACCACTGGGGCGAGTGGGAGCTGCGCGCGCCGACCGACGCGGCCAAGATCTACGCGCCCCTCCTGCGCCGCCTGCGCGAGGACCCGAAGGACTTCAAGGGCGCGTTCCTGCACATCGAGCGGCGCACGCGCATGATGGCGCTGTTCGAGTTCCAGAGCTACGTGTGGAACGAGGGCGTGCGGCGCTACCTGATGAACCGCCTGCCCGCGAGCGAGCTGGTCGGCCTGCGCTACCAGGCGGGCGCGCTGGTGCTGCCGCGCGCGATGTCCAAGGAGCTGGCGGAGGAGCTGCACGAGAAGACCTTCCCGCTGCTCGCGCCGGACACGCGGTTCACCGATCCGCAGATCGAGGAGGCCGCGCTGTCGGCGCTCTCGGCGCAGCAGCTCACGCTCGATCAGCTCGTGGTGCCGGGGACGCGCGAGCTGTTCTTCAAGCACGAGGAGCGGCCGCTGTTCGTGATGCCGGACAAGCTGCGCGTGAACGACCCGCGGCCCGACGAGCTCAACCGCGGCAAGCAGAAGCAGAACCTGTCGTTCACGCTGCCGCCGGGCGCGTACGCGACGCTGGTGGTGCGGCGCATCTTCTGGTTCGCGGCCGAGGGCGCGCGGGCGCTGGGCAAGCAGGAGGCGCAGGCGCACGCGGCGGAGGCCACGCAGCGGATGTTGCAGGAGCAACGGCAGCAGCCGGGAAAGCCGGGGCGCAAGGGGGACCGCGGGGCGCACGAGAAGCCGGGCCCGCAGGACAAGACCGCGGGCGAGGCGAAGCCGAGGTGGGGCCAGCCGCAGCCGGGCGAGGAGCGGATGGAGCGCCTGAAGGAGGGCGCGGCCAAGGCGGAGCAGCGCGTGAACCGCGATCGCAACGACCGCTCGGAGCCGATGGAGCCGGGCGCGGAGCCGAAGCAGGCGCTGGGGTTCCGGGCGCGGCAGAAGCTCAAGAAGGCGGCGCGCGCGGAGAGCCGGTCCAAGGCGCGGGCGGCGCGGCCGCAGCAGAAGCGGGCGAAGAAGTAGCGGCGCTCGCGTCAGACCACGCGATTCGAAGGACAGGCGCCGTGCGGTTCCCTAGGTGAGCCGCTCCGAGTGCGCGACGATGGTCATCGCGCCGTTGCGCACGAAGGTTGCGAGCGTGATGTTCGTGACGTCCGCGAGCTCCGCCGCGAGCGTGCTCGACGCGGACACGCTGGCGACGATGGGGATGCGCGCCATGGCCGCCTTCTGGAGGATCTCGAAGCTCGCGCGGCCGCTGACGGTGAGCAGCGCCGGTGCGCCCTGCCCGCTCCCGCTCCGAGGGGCCGGGATCACGCCACGCAACAGCAGCGCGCCCACGCATTTGTCGACGGCGTTGTGACGGCCGATGTCCTCGAAGGCGCAGAGGAGCTCGCCCGCGGCGTCGAAGAGCGCGGCCGCGTGCAGGCCGCCGGTCTGCTCGAACACGGGCTGAGAGCGCGAGAGCGTCTGCAGCGCGCGGTGGACGATGGCGGGGTCGAGGCGCGGGCCGTCCGGCACGGGCTGGCAGCGCGCGCGCACGTCGTCGATGGAGGTGCGCCCGCAGACGCCGCAGGCCGAGGTGGTGAGCGTGCCGCGGCGGGTGGCGCTCTGGCGCTCGATGTCGAGGATGACCCCGGGCGCGGAGATGGCGTCGATGGCGTTGCCGAACTCGGGCGTGCCCAGGCGGCCGCAGTGCGAGAGCGAGCCGAGGTCGTCGCGCGTCGAGAGGATGCCCTCGGCGAAGAGGAAGCCCGCGGCCAGCTCGCGGTCGTGACCGGGCGTGCGCATGGTGGTGCTGAGCACGTCACCGGCGACGCGGATCTCGAGCGGCTCCTCGACGACGAGCGTGTCGGTGGTCGAGAGCGGGCCCTGGGCCAGCTTCACGACGGGGCGTGTGTCCTGCGGGGGACGCGGCATCGGGCGCGAGTGTAACGCGGACGGCTCCGAACGGGAGGGCGACCACCCTGCGTTGCTCGCCCGATCGTTCACCGCAGGCGCTGAACCGCAGAAGTCTCGTGTGTTGGGAGAGACGTCTTTCCGCGCTTCGGCGCCTGTGCGGTGAATCGTCGCCCGGGCACCGGCGCCCGAAGGACCACCTCTAGAACTCGCCGATCGCGCGCACGAACAGGCCGCCCGCGGTGTGATCGTAGCGGGCCAATTCGTCGTCGCTGAAGTCGGTGAAGTTCCAGCCGACGCCGAGGCGCGCGTACTTGCTGGGGCGGAACGCGGTCTCGAGCAGCACGCCGCGCTCGGTCTGGCCCCCGATGCCGTTGCTGCCCGACGAGGGGCTGCGCAGGAGCAGCATGCGGTACTCGCCCGAGAAGTCGAACTGCTTGGTGGCGTGCCAGTCGAGGCGGTTCACCCAGAGCCACAGGTTCGTGTCCACGGTGGGCGAGTCCGCGAGCGTGGCGCGCGTGTGCTTCCAGGCCAGCTTCTCGGCGAGCGCGAAGCCGTAGGGCAGCTCGAACGTCGGCGAGATGGAGAGCACGTCGCTCATCTGCTCGTCGCTCAGGGAGCTCGTGAGGTCGAGCGGCCGCTGGTCCACGAGGTGCGTGGCCTTGAAGAGGACGGCGATGACGTCCCACGAGACGGGCCGCAGCGCGAGGCCGGCCGTGAGCTCGATCCAGAGCGCTTCGCTGCGCGAGTCGCCGTTGGGCTGGTCGGCCACGCGCGAGTCGGCGTAGTTGGCGCGCAGGAAGACCGAGAGGTCGTCGTTGGCCTTCACGCTCGCGTCGCCGTTGGCGAGGAGGTGCGTGCGATCGAACACGCCGGGGACCTTGTTGACGAGCCGCGAGTCCGCCTTGTCGAAGCGCAGCTCGAGCTTGCCGCTGGCGCGCACCCTGGGATTGCTCAGGAGCTCGAGGCCGAACGAGCCCGCGTCGCGCGAGACGGCGCCGGGCATGTAGCCGCCGACGGGGTTGTAGCCGAGCGTCGAGCCCGCGCAGTTGACGGTGCCGATGGGCGCCGCGCTACCGACCACGGGCACGCAGTTGGCCGCGGGCGAGAGGCCGCTCGACGCGCTGGGCGAGACGCCGTTGATGCCGGCGAGGGGGGGGCCGGGGACGGGGCCGCGGATGCCGCGGAGCGTGGCCGCCGCGGCGGTGGCCGAGAGGCCGAT
>JAFEBC010000089.1 GCA_018266095.1 Deltaproteobacteria bacterium | reverse complement strand
CATTTGAGCGATAGCATTGCGGTCTATTGCAGCCCGCCGAGTGCATCCAATGGCCAGCCTGACAATCCGCAAGCTCGATGAGGAACTGAAAGCGCTGCTGCGCCTTCGCGCAGCCAGCCACGGCCGCTCCGTCGAGGACGAAGTCCGCGTCATCCTGCGCGAGGCCGCCGACCAGCGCGAGGCGTCAGCCAGCGCCCCGCAGTCCCAACCTGCCCCGCGCCGCCATGCGCCGGCAACGGCGTCCGGCAAGGAGCGCGTTACGCTTATCATCGGCGGGGGCATCGCCGCCTACAAGGCGCTGGAGTTGGTGCGCCTGCTGGTCAAGGCGGGCGCCGACGTGCGCTGCGCGCTGACCCGGGCGGCCAAGGAGTTCGTGCAGCCGCTCTCGTTCCAGGCGCTGTCGGGGCGGCCGGTGGCGACCGACCTGTTCGATGCGTCGCAGGAGCTCGCGGCGGGGCACATCGCGCTGTCGGATTGGGCCGAGCTGGCGGTGATCGCGCCGGCCACCGCGGACCTGCTCGCGCGCGCCCGGCTGGGCCTGGCAGACGACGTGGTCACGGCGACGCTCCTCGCGATCCCCCCGGAGCGCACGCTCTTTGCGCCCGCGATGAACGAGCGCATGTGGGCCTCGCCAGCGGTCGCCGAGACGATGGCGGCTTTGAAGGCGCGCGGGTGCTCGACCATCGGACCGAACGCGGGCGAGATGGCCGAGCGGTCGCACGTCGGCCTGGGGCGCCTCGCGGAGGCCGCGGAGATCGCGGCCGCGTGCGCGCAGAAGCTGGCCACGCTCGCGCCCCGGCCGATCCCGTCGCACCTGCACGACGGGCCCGCGCAGCCGCGCGCGTGGGATCTGGAGAACGTCCCCGTGCTGGTCAGCGCCGGGCCCACGCGGGAGCACCTGGATCCCGTGCGCTTCCTCTCGAATCCGAGCACGGGCCGCATGGGCTTCGCGCTGGCCGAGGCCGCGCGGGATCGCGGCGCCCGCGTGACGCTGGTGTGCGGGCCGACGGAGCTCGCGCCGCCCACAGGGGTCGAGGTGGTCCGCGTCGAGAGCGCCCTGGAGATGCAGGCCGCCATCGAGCCGCGCGCGGCGCAGCAGCGGGCGATCGTGATGGCCGCGGCCGTGAGCGATCAGAGGCCCGCCGAGCGCGCGCAACAAAAACAAAAGAAGCCCGACGGTGACGAGCACCTGCGCCTCGTGCGCACGCCCGACATCCTGCGGGGCCTGGGCGAGCGCTTCTTGAACGCCACGCCGCGGCCCTTGCTCATCGGCTTCGCCGCCGAGACCGAGCGCGTCGAGGAGTTCGCGCGCGCGAAGCTTGTGGCCAAGCACCTCGATCTCATCGTGGCCAACGACGTGTCGGGTGCCGAGGCCGGCTTCGCGGCGCTGGAGAACCGCGTGGTGGTGCTGGACAAGGACGGCGGTCGCGCGCAGTTCGCGGGGCCGAAGCTGGCCGTGGCGCACCACCTCTGGGACGAGATCGCCCGGCGGCTCTGAGCGGCCCGCGCGAGCCATCGGTCGATGGGCGTGCGCTCTTCATTTGCCCTCGGCCCGCGCATTTGCGAAGGTCCGCGACGTGCCGACCGTCCAGAGCCTCTCGCCGACAGATGCATCGCAGTCCCCGCGCCGCTCCTTCACCCCAGGCGTGCTGGCCGCGCTCGGCGTCCGGCGCATCGTGGTGGCCGCGGTCGCGGTCGGGCCCGCGCTCTTCCTGCTCTCGACCCTCGCGCTCGTGCTCGGCCTCTGGCGCGGCATCAACGTCGGCCCCATCGTCTACGCGGCCACCGTGCTGCTTGCGGCCGGCGGCGTCATCGCGGGCCTCGCCCTGCAGCGGCGCATCAAGGAGATCTCGGCGGCGCTCGAGCGCTCGCAGCGCACGGCCACCGTGGGCCTGCTCACCGCGGGCTTCGCGCACGAGATGAAGAACGCGCTCACGGTGGTGCTGGGCTTCGCCGAGCTCTCGCGCACGGCGGCAGAGAAGGGCGGCGCCAACGGTCCGACCGATCCGCGCGTGGTGCGGCATCTGCACGAGCTCGAGTCCGAGGCGCGCCGCTCGGTGAAGTCCTTGCAGACCTTCCTGTCCTACGCGGGCGGCGAGAAGGTCGAGCCGCTCGCGCGCGATCTCGACGAGCTGTCGCGCGAGGCGCTGACGATGATCCGCCCCATGGCGCGCATGAAGGAGCTGTACGTCGAGGAGACGCTGGGCACGCCGCCCAAGGCCGTCTGTGATCCGTACGCAGTGCGCCAGGTGCTCTTGAACCTGCTCCTGAACGCGCTCGACTTCGCCCGCGAGCGCGTGTGGCTCGAGACCAAGGCGGGCGCGGACGGCTTCGCCGAGCTGCGCGTGCGCGACGACGGCCCGGGCGTACCGGCGCAGGATCGCGAGCGCATCTTCGGGCGCTACGTGACCACGCGGCCGGGCGGAAACGGCCTGGGCCTGTCGACCTCGCGGCAGATCGCCGAGGCGCACGGTGGGACGCTCACGCTCGAGGGAGAGACGGGCTCGACGTTCGTGTTGCGGTTGCCGCCTGCATAGCTCGATTGGAGTTGGGCGCTCGCCCGATCACTCACCGCAGAGGCGCCGAAGCGCAGAATTCTCAGGTGGGGACCCGGAATCTCTTCTGCGCTTCCGCGTCTCTGCCGCGAATCACCGCCTCGAGCAGGGACGCCCGAGCCGGACGCTAAAGGTACTTCTCGATCTGCTTGAAGAGATCGAGCCGGTCCACGAGATCCGTCAGATAGTCGAGCCTGTCCGTCTCCAGCTCGATCACCGGCGACAGCGTGTACCGCGCGCGCCACTCGTCATAGAGCTTGTTCAGCCGCGTCAGGTACTCGGTGGGGATCTGCTGCTCCATGGCGCGCCCGCGCTGCGCGATGCGCTTCTTCAAGGTCTTCACCGGGCACTTCAAGAAGATCATCAGATCCGGCGGCTGCAGCGACGCGGTCACGCTCTCGTACAGCTCGCGGTACATCTTGTAGTCGCGCGCGTCGATCATCTTCTGCCGGTGCAGGTTCTCGCAGAAGATCTCGGCGTCCTCGTAGATCGTGCGGTCCTGCAGCGCCGTCCCCGGCTCGGCCATCAGCTCGCGGTGCAAGCGGAACTTGTGCGTGAGGAAGTAGACCTGCGAGTGGAACGCCCACTTCTTCATGTCGGCGTAGAAGTCGGCCAGGTACGGGTTGGTGTCGTTGGGCTCGAAGAAGGGCTTCAAGCCATAGCGGCGACAGAGGAACGAGACCAGCTCGCTCTTGCCCGCACCCATGTTTCCAGCGACCGCGAGGAAGCGCTTGCGCGAAGGCGTGGGCATGCGGGCAGGTTCACTACCATGATCCCCGGCGGCTGAGATCCTTGATAGAACACCGGCGATGTCCGCGCAGACGCCCACCGATCCCGAGCTGCTGGCCGAGCTGAAAGAGGCCACGGCCGAGCTGCGCGCGTACACACAGTGGGCCGATGTCGCAGGTGTGCGGATCGTGTCTGCGGCGCCCGCGCAGGTCCAGCGGCCCGCGCACCTCGAGAGCCCGCCTGTGCGCGGCGCGCCCCAGTACGGCCTGCCCACGCAGGCTCCCAGCGCCCTCCCGCGCGCGCCCTCGTCTCCTCCTCCTTCGAACACGACCATGCCTCCCAAAGTCCCGTCCGCGACCGCGCTCCCTCTGCCCGTGCTGGTGGCGGGCGGCGCCAATCCCACGCTCGACTCCGTGCGCACAGAGCTCGGCGAGTGCACCCGCTGCAAGCTGCACAAGACGCGCACCAAGATCGTCTACGGCGTCGGCAGCCCCAAGGCCAAGCTCGTCTTCGTCGGCGAGGCGCCTGGCGAGGACGAGGACCTCTCCGGGGAGCCCTTCGTGGGCAAGGCCGGCCAGCTCCTCACCAAGATGATCGAGGCGATGGGCCTCTCGCGCGACACGGTCTACATCTGCAACACCACCAAGTGCCGCCCGCCCAACAACCGCAACCCCGAGCCCGATGAGCTCTCGGCGTGCGAGCCCTTCCTGGTCGGTCAGCTCGCGGCCCTGAAGCCGCAGGTCATCGTCACCCTCGGCAAGTTCGCGGCCCAGGCGCTCCTGCGCGACCAGACGCCCATCTCGCGGCTGCGCGGCGAGTGGCGCGAGTACCAGGGCATCCCGCTGATGCCGACCTTCCACCCGGCGTACCTGCTGCGTTCGCCGGGAGAGAAGGGCAAGGTCTGGGCGGATCTGCAGTTGGTGATGAAGAAGCTGGGCCTGCCCGCGAAGGGGGCCTGAGTGCGCGCGCCTCGGAACAGGTCGCTGCTGCGCGCGCTGCTCGTGGGGGCGCCGATGCTCCTGGCCGCGCTGGGTGCGCTCGCGAAGCCGGACGCCGCGCGGCCGTGGGTGCTGCAGGTCGACATCATCGGCTCCATCAATCCCGGCAGCGCCGCGCAGATCATCGAGACCATCCACGAGGGCGAGACCCGCGGCGCCGAGCTCGTGCTCATCCGCCTGGACACGCCGGGCGGCCTGCTCGCGGCCACGCGCGACATCGTGCAGACCGAGCTCTCGTCCAAGGTGCCGGTGGTGGTGTGGGTCGGCCCGCCAGGCGCGCGCGCGGGCTCGGCCGGCGTCTTCATCACGCTCGCGGCCAACGTCGCGGCCATGGCGCCCGCCACCAACATCGGCGCAGCGCATCCGGTCAGCCCGCTCGGCGACAACAAGAAGCCGAAGGAGGACGAGGCCGACAAGGACGACATCATGGCGCGCAAGCTGGAGAACGACACGGCCGCCTTCGTCACCGGCATCGCCGAGCGCCGCCAGCGCAACGTGGAGTGGGCCGAGAAGTCGGTGCGCGAGAGCATCTCGGTCGTCTCCAACAAGGCGCTCGAGGCCAAGGTCATCGACCTCATCGTCGAGGACATCCCCGAGCTCTTGCAGAAGCTCGACGGCCGCAAGGTCACGCTGGCGCCGGGCGACGTGCGCGAGCTGCACACCGCGGGCGCCGAGATCCGCCAGGCCGGCTGGAGCGTGAAGAACCGCTTCTTGAACTTCCTCGCCGACCCCGAGATCGCCTTCCTCATCGCCATGCTCGGCGTCATCTGCGTCCTCGCCGAGCTGTACCACCCGGGCCTCATCGCGCCGGGCGTGACGGGCGCCATCTGCCTCATCATCGCGGGCGTGGCCTTCCAGATGCTGCCGGTGAACGCGGGCGCGCTGCTCCTGCTCGCGGGCGGCGCCATCCTCTGCGGGGTCGAGTTCTTCGTCGGCGGCCACGGCGGCTTCATCGCGGCCGGCGCGGTGTGCATCGTGGTCGGCGGGCTGTTGCTCATCGGGCACGTCAACGCGGACTTCTTCGCAGACAGCGACTTCGGCCTCTCGTGGCGCATGGTGGCGCCCGCGGGCCTCCTGCTCGGCGGCTACTCGCTCTTCCTCATGCGCCAGAGCAACAAGGTGCGCACGCGCCCGCAGACCACGGGCAAGAACGTGCTCATCGGCCGCATGGGCGAGGTGCGCGAGGCCATCGCGCCCGAGGCCACCGGCACCGTGCTGGTCAACGGCGAGCTGTGGAAGGCCAAGAGCGACGCGGCGCTGCCTGTGGGCGCGCGGGTGCAGGTGCTGTCCGTCGAGGGCTTCACCGTCCTCGTGCAGGCGGCTTGAGCCGGGCGACAGTCGCGCCTTCGCGCGGCTCATCAGCCGTTCGTGGGAGGCCCTAAGCCTGATTGTGCGTGAACTCGTTTGGGTCCGTAGATCCCGCGGCTCAACCCAACCCCGAGGAGAACACACCATGAAGCTCTCGCACGCGCTCGCCACCGTCGCCCTCGCAGGCCTGCTCGCCACCGGCGCTTTCGCCAAGGGCCCCAAGGTCGACGTCAGCGGCAAGAAGCACCCGAACCTGAACGCCGCGCAGAAGGCGCTCAAGAACGCGGCCGACAAGATCACCGAGGCGCAGAAGGCCAACGAGTACGACATGGCCGGCCACGCGGCCAAGGCGAAGGAGCTGATCGACCAGGCCGACGCAGAGCTGAAGCTGGCCGCCGAGGCCGCCAACGAGAACAAGAAGTAGCTCCCCTCCGCGCCAGCGCATCGGCAGCGGAGCCCTCCGGCGTCGGGTGCCTCACGGGCCCGGCGCCGTCCTTTTGTGCTAGATGCAGGACATGTTCATCCCCCTGCTCGTCATCGCCATCCCCGCGTTCTTCCTCTTCCTCAACGGCCTCAAGGTCATCCAGGAGTACGAGGCCGGCGTGATCTTCCGCCTGGGCCGGTTCTCCGAGGTCAAGCGCGCGGGCCTGAACTTCATCGTCCCGTTCCTCGACCGCATGGTGAAGGTCGACCTGCGCACGGTGACGCGCGATGTGCCGCCGCAGGACGTGATCACGCGCGACAACGTCTCGCTCAAGGTGAGCGCGGTGATCTACTTCCGCGTGGTCGACGCCGAGCGCGCGGTGATCCAGGTGGAGAACTTCCTCTACGCGACGAGCCAGCTCGCGCAGACCACGCTGCGCGCCACGCTGGGCAAGCTCGAGCTGGACGACCTCTTGGCGCAGCGCGAGAAGATCAACCGGGAGCTGCAGCAAGTGCTCGACCTGCACACCGAGCCGTGGGGCATCAAGGTCACCGCGGT
>JAFEBC010000899.1 GCA_018266095.1 Deltaproteobacteria bacterium | reverse complement strand
CGGCAGCACGTCGCTCTGGCCGTCGGAGTTCGTCACCGCGACATCGACGAGGCCCGGACCCTTGCCGGGCGGAATGGTGACCGCGAGCGTGCCCGGACCTTGCGGCGCCGCGGGCGCAGGCTTGCCGCCGATGAACACGCGCGCGCCGGGCGAGAAGCCGTCGCCGCTGACGAAGGCCGAGGTGCCGCCCTCGAGCGAGCCCGTGGCCGGCGTGACGCGGTTGACGCGCGGGCCGTTGGCGCTGGTGTTCGAGACGGTGAACGAGCTGCGCAAGGTGGCCGACTGGCCGTCCGGATTGGTGACGGTGACGTCTGCAGCGCCGGCGGGGAGCGCCGGGAAGCGCGCCGTGAGCACGCCCGAGGTGACCACGACCACGCTGTTCGCCGGCCGCCCGCCGACGAAGACGAGCGCGCCGTCGAGGAGGCCCGTGCCGTCGACCTCAGCGACCGTGCCGCCGCTGGTGGGGCCCGTGTTCGGCGAGACGCTGGTGAGCGTGGGCGCCGTGCTCGACGTGGCCCGGTAGTTGAACCCGTTGCGGAAGGTGACCGCGCCGCCGTCGTCGTTCTGCACGGTCACATCCACCGGACCCACGCCACCCTCGAGCGGCGACGGCGGCACGACCGCGGTGAGCACCGTCGGCCCGACCACGGTCACGCTCTGCGAGACGGCCGTGCCGAAGAGCACCTGCGCGCCCGCCGCGAAGCCCGCGCCCTCGATGAGCACGGTCGCGCCGCCCGCCGGAGGAGCCGCCGCGGGAGACACGCGCGAGAGCGAGGGTGGCACCGTGACGTGGCCGGTCGTGTAGTTGTAGGCACCGAAGAGGATGTCCGACTGGCCGTCCGCATTCGTCACCGCCACGTCGACGAGGCCGTGCGTCTTGCCCGCCGGGACCTGCGCGGAGACGCCGCCCGCCGCGACGTCGAAGTCCGTGGGCTTGCCGCCGAAGAAGAGCAGCGAAGTCGCCGTCACGTTGTTCGTCGCCACCGTCGCGCGCGAGCCGCCGGCCAGCGGGCCTTCATCGGGCTGCACGTCGGTGATCTTGGGCGAGGGCGCGCTGAGCGTCGCCGAGAAGCCGAAGCCCCCGAAGAGCGCCGCCGTCTGGCCGTCCGGGTTGATGAGGATGACGTCGGCCGAGCCCGAGCCCGTGTGCCCCGGCAGGCGCCCCGTCATCAGCGCGGGCGAGAGGAAGGTGGTCAGCGAAGCCGGCGCGCCGCCGACGAGGACGATCGCGCCCTCGGCGATGCCCTGGCCCTCGATCTTGGCGAAGGTGCCGCCCGCGGAGGGGCCGCTGTTCGGCGACACGTGCGAGAGCTGCGGCGGCGAGCCCGTGGGCGCCTCATACGTGATGCCCGCGGCCACCGTGCGCTTGCCGCCGTCGGCGTTCTGCACCACCACATCGGCCGGTCCGGGACGCCCGCTCGGCACCTGGAACGACAAGGTCTGCCCGTCCACGACCACCACGCTCACCGACGCCGCGCCCCCCACGGTCACGGACGCGTTCGCCTGGAAGCCGAGGCCCTTCACGAGCGCCCACCCGCCGCCATCGAGCGGTGACTTTCCGGGCGCGATGGAGGTCACGTCAGGCGCTGGCCCGCTGACCTTGGTGGGGGTGCTGGTGGTAGAATTGCCGCAAGCAGCGAGGATGAGGGCGAGCGGGGCAAGGCGCAGGGTGCGCACGGGAGCCTCCGAGCGTGGTGTGGGGTGGTCCAGGGTCGGACAGCAACACTCTTGCAATTGTCCGGCGGTGGCGTAAAGGGGCTTTCCGGTGCCGAAGCGCATGCCGATCGTGACGCACCAGGCCGTGCGGGCGCTCCCGCAGGCGGCCGCTTCGGTGCATGGCGCGCTGGCTTTCTCTGCGAAAACCAAGCTCTTGCAGGCGCGGCGCCTGGCGCAATGGGCGCTGCGGCCCAGCGCGTTCTCGAAGGCCGGGCGGCTCCCCGAGTCGACCCCGTGGGATCACCTTTGGGCCGATGAGACGGTCGTCGTCGAGCGGGAGGACGCAGCCGCGGACCCGCGCCTGGAGCAGGGCAAGCTGACCAACGTGTCGCTCGCCGCGCAGGCCTTCGACGGCCTCGTG
>JAFEBC010000898.1 GCA_018266095.1 Deltaproteobacteria bacterium | reverse complement strand
CGTCAGGAGCGTCACCAGCGCGGGCTGCAGCACCACCGACAGGCTCCAGCGCGCCTTCCACGAGGTGCCGAACAGCACGCCGCTCACGTTGAGCTGCTCGCTCCCGCCGATGTCGAGCCCGACCGTGTGCAGGTAGTACACGAGCGCCCCGCCCAGCGTGAGCCCGGCCGCGAGGCTCACGAGCCCGAGGAAGACCGACTCGATCAGCACGTCGCCCACGATGCGCGCGGGAGTCGTGCCCAGGGCCTTCAGCAGGCCGAACTCCGGGATGCGCTCGTACTGCGCCATCAGCATCGCGTTGAGCACACCGAGCCCGGCCGCGAGCGAGAAGATGATCGCCATCAGCCACGTGGCCACGCCCCACAACTGCTCCAGGCTCGCCACCTGCGGCAACAGCTCGCGGTACGTGCGCACGTCGGCCTGCGGCGCGCCCGCGAGCGCGATCGCCTTCACCCGCTCCGGCGTCATCGCGCTGTGGCTCGTGAGCGCGATCTCGTGCACGCCCTCGGTGGAGAAGAGCTCCGCGAAGTCGCGCCGGTCGATGAGCGCGAGCGAGCGATCGACCCCTTCCCCGACGCCCGTGAGCACGCCGCCCACGTGCAGGAGCATCGAGCCCATCGAGCCATCGGCGGCCTGCACCACGACCACCAGCTCGTCGCCCACCTTCGCCTCCAGCAGCTTGGCGAGCTTCTGCCCGAGCACCGCCAGCTTCTTCGGCTCGTCAGGCAGGAACGCGCCCGACTCCACGCGGTCCGCGAGCCCGCCGAACGCCCGCTCCGCCCGCGGGTCCACGCCCATGAGCTCACCGCCCGCCGAGCGCGCCTTCTGCGCGATGAGCCCGAAGCCGATCGCCCGCGGCGCCGCTGCGAGGTGCGCCTCCGCCGCGCGCGCCAGCACGTCCGTCACCTCCTTGGGCGACAGCGCGAGCCGCAGGTTGCGCTCCTTCTGGAACCCCGGCGCGTGCACCTGCGCGTCACCGCACAGCACCTCGGTGACGTTCTTCTGCAGCTCGTCCAAGAGCCCGTCCGTGAGCGCGATCGCCACCATCAGCGCCGCGCACCCCACGCTCATCGCCGCCAGGTTGATGAGCGTGCGCCGCCGGTTGCGCCAGAGATTCTTCCACGCGAGCGAGAGGCGCAGTCGCATGGCTCACTTCTGGAGCTGGCGCAGCGAGAAGAACGAGTCGTCGAGCGGCACGTCGAACTCGAGCGACTGGTAGAGGATCTCCGTCGACTCGTTGGGCTTGTCCGCCGGCACCACCGTCGTGCGCGCCGGCAGCATGCGCCCGCCCAGCTTCTTCACGTCCGAGAAGCGCAGCGTGCGCGCGAGCTTCAGGTCCTCGTCGAAGTAGTCGATGCCCGTCGGCAGCTCCTCCGGCATCCCGATGCGCACGATGAGCTTGCCCCACACCACCACCGCGTCCGGCCGCGGCACCAGCTCCACCTCGATCACGTCCTTGCCGTCGCGCTTCCCCTCGAACGAGATGCGCGACTTGAAGTCGTCCGCGAGCCGGCTCTGCTTCACGAGATCGTCGTTGGTGACATGGCTGCCCATCCAAGCGCCGCCCATCAGCGACGCAGGCACCTTGATCACGCGCTCGACCTTCGGCAGGTAGTTCCAGATGTCGTTCCCGTTGCGCAGCGTGGCCGTCCCGCGCTCCTTCTGCGGCTCCAGGATGCGCACCAGGAACTGATCCTTCCCGCGGCTCCACTGCTCCAGCGTCAGCTCGCGCGTGAAGTCCTTGGTGACGACCTTCATGGTCATCTTCCCGTGGCTCGACTTGCCGCGCAGCACGTCGTCGGTGCGGTCGAGCAGCGCGCGGATCCGCGCTTCGTCCTCGGCGTGCGCGCGCATCGGCACCGCGAGGAGCAAGAGCCCGGTCGCCAGCGCCATCGTCAGCTTCACGCGAATCTCCTCTGTGGCGCGTCAGCGCATGCTGCGCGAATAGAACTTCAGCCGCGCGTACTCGATGAAGCCGAACTCGGCCCGGAAGCCCTTGTAGATCTCTTCGTACGAGCGGTGAAGGTCGGCGAGGTTCTTCTGATCGTGCATGAGCGAGCCCGCCTGCACGCGATACCGCGCGACCTTCTCGTCCACCATCGTCCAGCCGTGCTTGCGCGCCGCGCGCACCGCCACGTCCGTGTGCGGCTGGATGCGCACCTTGGGCCGGAAGCCGCCGAGGCTGCGCAAGAGCTCGGTGCGGAACAGACACGACGAGACCACGAACAGCGTCGAGCCGAAGAGGAGCTGCGCG
>JAFEBC010000897.1 GCA_018266095.1 Deltaproteobacteria bacterium | reverse complement strand
TGGGACTATCCGTTCGAGAAGCAGGGAAAGCACATGACGCACGTCTGGCGGCGCGCGGACTCGAGCGTGTGCCGGATCGCGATGAAGGGCTCCGTGGAGGGCGTGTTGGAGCACTGCCGCGTGACCCCCGAGGAGCGCGCGCAGATCGACGACCTGGTGAAGCAGTACGCCTCCCAGGGCCGGCGCCTCCTCGGCCTGGCCATGCGCGAGGGCGCCGGAACGGGAGTGCGGGCGGCCGACGAGCAGGACCTCGAGTTCCTCGCCGTGCTCGTCTTCAGCGATCCCATCCGCCCCTCCGTCGCGCAGGCGATCGCGGCCTGCCAGGCGGCGGGAATCGAGATCAAGATGGTCACCGGGGACCACCCCTTCACCGCTCGCCACGTGGCCGACGAAGCGGGGATCAGACGCGCCCCGGACACGCTGTTCACCGGACAAGAGCTCGAGCGCATGGACGCCGGCCAGCGCAGGCGCGCCTTCCTGGAGGGCTCGCTCTTCTCCCGCGTCGTTCCGGAGCAGAAGCTCGAGATGGTCAGGTCGCTGCAGGAGAGCGGGCGCGTGGTGGCGATGATCGGCGACGGGATCAACGACGCGCTCGCCCTCAGGCTCGCCGACATCGGCATCAGCATGGGACGAAGCGCGACCGACGTCGCGAGGTCGGCGGCGCAGATCGTCCTCATGGAGAGCGACTTCTCGGGGATCGTCGCGACGCTGATGGAAGGGCGCCGCATCCTCTCGAACCTCAAGCGCAGCTTCGCCTACCTGGTCTCCTTCCACGTTCCGGTGATCCTGCTCACGCTCCTGCCGCCGTTCCTGGGCTGGCCTCCGCTGTTGATGCCGCTGCACATCATCGCGCTCGAGCTCGTCGTTCACCCGGTCTCGGCGCTGGTCTTCGAGAACCTGCCCATGGAGGCTCCGCGAGCGGCCACGAAGGGAGAGAGCTCCGCCGGGCTCATCGGACGCTCGAGCCTCGTCGCGTCCTTGGCCGCAGGCGTCCTCGTCAGCCTGGGCGCGCTGACCAGCTACGGCTTGCTCACCAGGTCCGCCACGGTGGAGGTGGCCCGCTCGAGCGCCTTCGCAGCCGTCCTGGCAGGCAACGTGGCGTTCGCCGCCGCGGGCGTGTTGCCCCGACTCACGCTCCGCTTCGGTGTGACCTCGGCGCTGCTCCTGGGGTCGGTCATCCTGATCGCGATCGTTCCTCTCGCCCCCCTGCATCTGTCACCGATGAGCTGGGGCGTCACCCTCGGAGCCCTCGGCATCGGCGCCCTGGGCGTGCTGCCCGGGTTGGTCGTGTCGCGTCGCCGTGCGTGAGCGCGCCGATCGAATGACAGCGGCTCATGCCCAAGAGCGCCAGGCCGAAGCCGCCCGCCGCCGACCCGCGGTTCGCGCGCGTGGTGGCGATCTTCGCCGAGGACCCTCAAGTCACCATCGGCGGCAAGGGCTTCGGCGCGTCGGCCCTCAAGGTGCGCGGTAAGATCTTCGCCATGATGTCGTCGCGCGGCCAGTTCGTCGTCAAGCTGCCCAAGGAGCGCGTGAGCGAGCTCGTCAAGCAGGGGCAAGGGCGAACCCTTCGATCCCGGCCACGGTCGGCTCATGAAGGAGTGGCTCGCGGTCGACGCGGCACCCGCTGGCTGGGGCGCGCTCGCGCGTGAGGCCCGCCAGTTCGTCGCCAGCCCGGCTGCGGCCACGCGCGCAAAGGTCCCATGAAGAAAACAGAGTTCGCCGTCCTCCAACGCAGCGTCCTCGGCCCGAAGCTCGAGCCCCTCGGGTTCAAGCAGAAGGCCATCTTCGGCACCACCGAGAAGTCGTGGTTCCGGCCCTTCGACGGCGGCTTCGAGGCCATCTGCCTCGCGGTGGCCACGTACCAACCGGAGCTGAGCGTCGACCCGTTCCTGCTGCAGCGGCACGACGCCATCGCGCGCCTCGTGAACCCGCACATGGGCTTCGCGTCGGAGAAGTTCGAGCGCCTCGCGAACACCTTGATGGCCAAGCCGGCCGACCTCGGACACCCGGAGCTGCAGCGGGTGAACTTCATCACAGAGGCAGACGCGCTCGCCATGCTCGATCGCTGCGCCGCGTTCTTCACGACCGAGGCCGAGGCCTTCCTCGCGCGGACCCGCTCGGTGGACGAGGTGGTCGCGCTCTATCGCAGCCGCGCGAGCTGCACCACGCGCATGCAGTGGCCGTACGACGCGATGGTCGGAGTCGCCGCCGCGCAAGTCGTCAGGGCGCCGGAGAGGGA